>JAQBZS010000655.1 GCA_027622115.1 Planctomycetota bacterium
GTCGGCGATGAATCGTTGCCCGGGTTGCAAATGGATGTGCGGTCGTTGTTCGAATGAACGGTGAACCGCTGCTAATTGGCCGCGCGAGTCAACGCTTGAAATCGCTTACGTAAGTCTCGCGTGATTGGACCCGGTGTCCCGTCGCCGATGGTGCGACCGTCGAGGCTCACCACGGGTACGACTTCCGCCGCCGTTCCCGTCAAGAAACATTCGTCGGCGATGAAGATATCGTGTCGCGACATCGAAACTTCGCGGACGGTCAATCCCGCGTCTCGTCCCAACTGGATGACCGCGTTTCGCGTGATGCCTTCGAGGATGCCCGCATCGGTGGACGGCGTGCTGACCACAGCGTTTTTCACGATGAAGATGTTGTCGCCCGTGCATTCGGCGACTTCGCCCTTGTGATTCAACATCAACGCTTCGGCTGCACCGGCGAGCGTGCCTTCGCACTTGGCCATGATGTTGTTCAAGTAGTTCAGCGACTTGATCCGCGGGTTCAAGGCCGCCGGATGATTGCGGATCGTGCTGGCCGTCACGAGCGCCATGCCGTTCTCGTAGATCTCTTCGCCGTAGAGTGTGATCACGTCCGCGATGATGATCACTTGCGGGTGGCTGGTCTTGCGAATATCCAGCCCCAGATAGCCGCTGCCGCGCGTCACGACCATTCGCACGTACCCATCGACGATGCCGTTGGCTGCCACGGTGTGCCGCGTGTCGGCCATCATCTGCTCGCGCGAAACCGGAATCTCAAGTCGAATCGACGCGGCGCTCTCGTAGATGCGATCGACATGTTCTTTCAGCAGAAAGACATTGCCGCCATAGACTCGGATCCCTTCGAAAACCCCGTCACCATACAGCAGGCCGTGATCGTAAACGCTGATTGTGGCCTCTTCCTTGGGCTTGAGTTCACCATTGATCCAGACTTGGTTCGACATCAACTGTTGCTTTCTCTCAAGTTGTTCTTGCGGCACGTCGGACGACTTCAAATCCGCTGTGCAAACACCGTGGATCCATTGTGACTCTCGCGAGTCAAACTTCAACGGTGCTCAATTCGTAGGTGAAATACGGCTATTGGCTTCTGATGCGAGCCAACTCAGCCTCCAATTCACGCATTCTTTCTTCTGCCGAGTCGGCGCGAATTCTCTCTGTTTCAACTTGTTTGGCCAATCCTTCGCTGTCGGGAACCAGGCCGTTCGCGTCGTAAAGAACCGCCACGCCAGCTTCGAGCCCGATCCAAAGATCAAACGCCGACAACCAAAAACGGCCCTGCGGATCCGGTTGCAGTTCGACAAATCCCTCGCCTCGATACTCGAAGCCCGCCAATTGCGGCGTGCCGCTCGGATGCACCCGATCCACGAGGATGAATTGCTGGACCTTGGCCTGTTCATACATCCTGAATTTGGGACCGAGATCGTTCGGGCGAGTTGAACCGGACGTCACTTCGATGAACAACACCGGCACCGCGGCATGCTGGTTCATGTCAAAAGTGCCCATGTCCCGAAGCCCATCCGGAATGGCCGCGACTTCGAACACACCGACATCCGGTCGAATCGGCTTCACGCCGGGCAATCCCAGATCCACGTTGACATCTTCGAGAACGACAAATGTTTTATTCGGCGGAATAAGCCGATCCAGGCCCGTGCTCAAGCGCCCGCAGTCTTTCGAGTGACCAAGTACTGCCACAAGTTCGTCATCTGCTTCCGGATGCAGCAAGTCTTCCAACGCGAGCGGTACTTCGTCGTACACTATCTCGCCGTCGTCGTTGACTCGGCGGATGTAGCGCCGACCGTAAGGGCAGCCGAGCAAATCCTCGTGTGCTTCGCATGACTTTTGCGATGTTTGAGGATCGGGCGTTTGTGATTGGTATTGCTCCAACTGCGTGGTGGGATTCATGGCAAACCTCAAAGTGCACGGACATTGAACCAGTCGAATCGGCAGGAGGATAGCCATCCTATCGCGGCCAATTGCGGCAGCCAAATCGCGGTTCCGATCGGCACGACGGCCCCAGGGTGTTGTGTGGGAAAATATTCTTCCGGATTCGAAGTGAACGTGGTTCATTTCTGTGCGACGGTTTCCGATTCCACATACCCTTGGATCGCGTTCACGATGCGGGAGGCCCGTTCAAGCGGTTTCTTGGTCCGAACCAGCAGTCCTTCGATGTCCGCCCGGCTGCGAAATAAGCCATAAAGCATCGCCATTTGCCGGCATTGCTTGTCGCAATCCGCGTCGGACTGCCGCGTTCTTCGATGAACTGAGTCCACGTGCTTCCGGGCAATATCGGCCTTACCGGCGACCCAGAGAGCCCGCGCAATACCCAGGCGAGCCAGGTCGCGCTCCGTCAGATCCGTGATTTCATCGAACGACTGATAGGCGGCGGGAAAGTCGCCTCGCTTGGCTTGTTCAACGGCAATCATTTGCAGGCAATGCTGGAGATCTTCGGTTTTTTCAAGAAAGCGGGTGGTCCGTTTGGCTTCGTCAAAATGCTGGGTTAGGTAGAGTTCTTGAACGAGTAACTCGACCAATTCTTTCCCCAAGTGATCGGCATGATTGGCTCCTAGCTGAGCGAAATCATCCAGGCCGGTGGTCAGAGTCCCGTGGATCGAACGCTGCGTGATCTTGAGCGCAAATCCCGTGAAAAACAGTCTTCCGGCGACGTTCACGGCTTTGTCCGCGTATCGCTTGGCGTTGATCAGATCGCCGTTTGCCCGACAGCGTTTTGCGATTGTCTCCAACGCGATTCCAGTTACGGCGCGGGGGTCGTTTTCTTTCGAGATCTCGATGTCGGTGACAAAGTCCTCCGCAGCTTTGTAATCACCAAGGTCAATATAAACGCGTGCCAAGTCGAGCGCGTTGTAAAACGTCATTTTCGCCCGAGGATACGCCTTCAGCGCGTCTTTTTCGCCTCGACGGTATTTCGCCAGATCCAATCGATCCAACAGCGATTCATTTCGCGGCGACGCCTTCGCGATCGTCTCGGCCAGGTCGAGGCGGTTCACCTTTAACGCATAGTCCAGCAACAGTCGGTTATATCGACGCTGTTCGTCCTGGTTGGCGAGTGTCGTGGCCCGCTGCAGGAATTCTTCGGCCCATTCGGCCTGTTTGGCCGCAACACAGCTCTCGGCGATTTCCAGCCAAATCGAAATCGCGCGAGCCGGTGGAATTTGATCAAGGTCCGTGGCACGGGCTGCCGTGATCAACCATGCCAATTGCTCGCCAACCTTGGGAGCCTGAGCGACGGTCACTTGCGATTGGCTGATCAACAGGACGCTGACAATGAATGCTATTCGTACTGACATGCCGTTGGTTCCAACGAGGCAAGGTTGAGTCTTATGTGTCATGTCAATTCTGCAATTGGTCGACCGTGAGGCAGAATCGGCATCGGGCGGCCGGTGTGGTCGATGAAATCGGCGTGGTAATCGATGTCGAGAAAGCGGTACATCGACGCCAGTAAGTCGTTGGGTTCCAGCTTGTTGTCCTTGGCGTAGGCACCGTTGGACGTCGTCGAACCGATGACCTGCCCCATCGGCATGCCGCCGCCCGAGACCAACACCGACATCGCGCCGGGCCAGTGATCGCGACCGGGCTGAATGATCCCGGAACGGGTGCCCTTTTGCGGATTGATGCGCGGCGTGCGACCGAATTCGCCGGTGACCACTACCATCACCTTGCGATCCAAGCCGCGTTGATACAAGTCTTCGATCAGTGCCGCGATCGCTTGGTCAAAGATCGGCAAGCGAGCCCGTGCGTCGTCGTACAAGTGGCCGTTGACCGCGTGGATATCCCAGTTGCCGATACCGCCGGCCACTCCCGGATTCTGCATTTGCATGGTGACGAACGTGACTCCGGCTTCCACCAATCGTCGAGCCAACAGCGCCCGCTGCCCCCACTTGTGCCGACCATATCGTTCGCGAGTTTTCGGGTCTTCCTGCGAAATATCGAACGCCTGTTTGGCTCGGTCGCTCGTCAGCAGACTGAGGGCTCGCTCGTTGAACTTGTCCATTGCCGCGAGCGAGCCGTTGCGGTCGATGTCTCGCTGCAAGGTGTCGAACGAATTCAGCAGCGTTACGCGGTCGTCAAGTCGGTCCTTCAGCCGGCCGGACATGGACAGGTTCGGCACCGAAAAGTTGGCCGCATTCGGATCTCGGTTCACGACAAACGGCAACGCGGATTCGCCTAGATACGAACTTCCGCCGCCGTAGACGCGAGTGTCGTTGGCGACGTAGTTCGGCACGCCGACGTCTCGCGACTCCTTCATGCGACTGACGACGGTGCCGATGGTCGGGAATTGCGACACGGGGTCGAGCGGTCGCAGAGGATTCCGGCCGGACAGGAATCGGCCCGCTCCACCGGCGTGGTTTGCGAAGCCGTGCGAAATCGAGCGAATGATCGTGAATTTGTCGGCCACGCGAGCATGCAACGGCAGCAATTCGCACACATCTAAGCCGGGAACGCTGGTCCGGATCGGCTGCAATTCTCCGCCGTAGTCACGCGGAGCTTCCGGCTTGAGATCGTAGGTCTCCATATGACTGGGACCACCTTGCAGCCAGATCAGGATAATCGATGTGTCCTGGTCCGATCCGGCTTTCGTCTCTGCTCGCAGGCGCAGGACGTCGCCGAGACTCAACCCACCCAGGGCGAGAAATCCAGCCTGAAGAAAGCTGCGACGTGATTGTGGACCAGGGCAAACAGCGATGGGCCGCGTCATGAAAAAGGTCCTGAATGGAAGGCGCGCGGATTGAGTGGAAACCGTGGACACCGTTTCCGGAAGGGACTCATCAACGAGTCATGGGCAATTATCGCTCAATTCGTCGGTTGCATTCAATCTCTGCATGAGTGTCATGGAAATACCGATCCAGAAGTGCGCGGTCAGCGGCGGTCCTAGCGCGGATCATTCATGGTCGTAGGGTGCTGTCGAAGCAAACCGTGAGGTGGTGCGTCTTCGGTCTCGGTTAATGGTGTTTTCGACTTGCAGCGCGATTTCGACGTGAATTGGTTT
>JAQBZS010000656.1 GCA_027622115.1 Planctomycetota bacterium
CGATATCGCGTACGCCTGCGGCTGACGGTTCAACAAGCCAACGTGGTCGCTCTGAATTCGTGGGGAAGCTTGGTAACGCCTGCCGGCTCATTTTGCAGCGAGTCTTTGTCTTACCCCGCGCGGCGGAAAATTTCCGGGAGGTCGTCGTCGAGCGATGGCGATTCCAGCTCGGCTTCGCGACGCAAGCGGCGGACCCGCTGGCTGAGCACGGCTGCGTCGTACCATGTGAAGCTCAGATCCTTGTCGGACGCGTAGCGACCCAGCGTTTGCAGCAGTTCTTCCGAACTGTCTTCGTCATAGAGAAAGACGTACCGCTCGGAGTCTTTCACCAGAGCGAGAACATTGACACCTTGCGACATCGTGACGCCTTCCTTTGAGCAACTTGGAGAGTACTGGCAATTATCGGCCAGTTGGACGCGTCTCTACTGGTGTTTTCGCATCTTGAAGACAATTCGGCTCCGAGCCTCCCCGCCGTGCAGCGTCAGCATCTCGACAATCATCAAGCGGGTGGCGAAGCGGACAAAATCGTCCGTGCGATACAAATGCCCTTCCCAACCGCCCGCTCGCAGATCGCCGCGCAGCTCCAGAAAATCACGCAACGCCGCCGTGAATTCCGAGTCGGCTCCATCGAACATCCGTGTGTAGGCCATCAACGGAATCGCGTTGGGCACGGGTTCATCCGAAAACTGTCTTGGACCCCGAAATCCGTTCGTGTTGGATGGCGTCGGCGAATTCGCGGGCATTGAAGGCATCGGCGGAATCGGCCGGTCCCGTTGCGGGTCCGTGTCGAAGCGCTCCGGCACTCCTGCATCCAGCTTGTCGCGCGCGGCGTCTTCCCATGTGGGTTTCTTCGGCGGGGGAATCGGCTCCAAAGTCCGTGTCGGTGATTGTGCCAGTTGCACCGTGGGACGCGTGTTGATCCGAGACGTTTTCTCGGAAATGGGTTGGAATTCGTCCTCGACGATGGGCAGCGGTCGTGTTTGCGGACGGTCAAGAGGATCATCGGTAGCTTCGAGTTGCCAAGCCGCGACCGGTTGCCACGCTGTGTCGGGTTGCCACGCTGTGTCGGGTTGCCAGGACGAATCCTGTTGCCAATCCGCCAACTTGAGTTGGGCACGCGTCCCCGAATCTTCCGTATTCGGCGAAACGCGATCATTCGGCGATCCATCGACTGCTGCGTATTGCGTGAAGACCTGACGCAGGCTGCGTGTGTTTTGTTCGGGTTTTCTAGTTGAACTCCAATCCTGCGATTGACCGCGCACGACTTGCGGCGATCCGTGATTCGCGCTGGAATCGCAGCATTCCAAACCGGCTTCCTCGCGCAGTCGTCGCGATCGCTCGCCCCAAACCGCGCGACCCTGTCGACCGCCTGCTTCCGTGCCATCGAGCGGAATTCCCGGCCAGAAAGTCCATTCTTTCGTCGCATACCAAGTCACGTCCATGCCGACGCGCGGCGGGTAGTATGGATCGAAGTCGGTGATGGCTCCGATGACCACGGCATCGACATCGAGGATTTTCGCGAGCCGGGACGCGTCGGATTCATTGACGAATTGCAAGCCGTGCTCGTGGATCGCCACTTCGGTGACGCCGATGGGAACCACTTGAAAGCCCGGCACTTTTTGCAGTTCGGCGTAATAAGCCATCGCAAATTCGCGACCGTCCGCGCTGGGGTCTTGGCTGTGATTGAAGAACGGCACCACCGCAACCTTGGACAGCCCAGGGATTGGATTCACGACGTCGGTTTGCATGACGACGCAACCAGACAGGCACGGCACGGCGACCAACAGCATCAACGTTGAACCGAGGACATCCTTGACCCAGCATCGACGCACACTCGCGATCGATCGATCCGTGACGATCGCGCCGGGCTTCGAGTCTGGAAGTTCGTGGCGTGACATCCGTTGTGGCGTCCGTGGCGATTGATTGACTTGGCGCGCGGAGGTCCATCGAAAGGAACTTGGCGTCCGCAGGAGTTATCGGCAAAGTCGGCAGCGAGACTTCAACCGCTACGGATTCTCGGGACTTGGCATGTCACTGTTTCGAAGATGTTGAATAGCATTCCGGCTTTCTGACGGAATTCTTCACCCCGACGGTTCAAACAGCAGAGCCCAGGGTCGCGCATCGCACCCTGGAGCAACGACGATTAGGAAGGAGCCCCAATGCAGACGATTCTCGTGACCGGCGGCTGCGGTTTTATTGGATCGAATTTCATCCGATTGCAGTTGGAAACCCAGCCCGACCAAAAGATCATCAACCTCGACAAGCTCACCTACGCCGGCAACCCGGAAAACTTGGCCGACATCGATTCCGACGCGCGCTACGCTTTCAAACACGGAGACATCTGCGACCGCGAATTCGTCGAGTCGATCTTCTCGGAAAACTCGGTGGACGCGGTCGTGAACTTCGCTGCGGAAAGCCACGTCGACCGCAGCATCCTCGACTCGGGTCCGTTCATTCAAACCAACATCGTCGGCACTCAGATTCTGCTGGACGCGGCTCGGTCCGCCGACGTGCCGCGTTACTTGCAGGTTTCGACCGACGAAGTTTACGGCAGTCTGGGTGCGGAAGGATTCTTCACGGAAGACACGCCGCTGGCTCCGAACAGTCCGTATTCCGCTTCCAAGACCGCAGCGGATTTGCTGGTGCGAGCATACTGCCACACCTTCGAATTTCCCGGCATCATCACGCGGTGTTCGAACAACTACGGACCGTATCAATTCCCGGAAAAGCTGATTCCGTTGTTCGTATCGAATCTCATGTCGGACCAGCAGGTGCCGGTCTACGGTAAAGGGGAAAACGTCCGTGATTGGATTCACGTGCTGGACCATTGCCGCGGCATCGACGCGGCGCTGCGAAACGGTCGACTGGGCGAGGTCTACAATTTCGGCGGCAACTGTGAATTGCAAAATATCCAGCTCACGAAACTGTTGTTGGAAGTGCTCGACAAGCCCGAGTCGCTGATCCGCTACGTCTCCGATCGACCGGGACACGACTTGCGATACGCCATCGATTGCAGCAAGTCCGAACGCGAATTGGGCTGGCGACCGCAAGTCGAATTCCGCGACGGCTTGCAGCAGACCATCGACTGGTATCTGTCCAACGCCGTCTGGATCGAACGCATCAAGAGTGGGGCCTATTTGAAGTTCTACGAGGAACAGTACGGGGCTCGGATGGGCGCATAGGGTAATCCACGATTGTTGGATGATGACTTCACGATCGGCGAGTAGAGATCGGAAAACTCGATGCAGAATGCGTTTCTCGCTGCCGCCGGACTGTTGCTGATCGGATTCGTCCTGCGAGTGAAGCTCAGGGTTCTGCAGGTGTTGTTCATCCCCGCCTCGATTGCCGGCGGGTTGGTGGGCTTGGCTGTCGTCCAGACAGTACAGGCTTTGCATGACGATTCAATCGAACCTTCGTGGCTGAACGGTTGCTTGAATTGGATTGCTGGGGATCTGGTTCAGCAGCTCAAACCGTGGCCCGGATGGCTCATCGCCGTCGTGTTTGCCGGGCTATTTCTCGAACGGAAAAGCCGTCCGTTTCGGAACTCGATCCGCCAAGCTGGCCGAGAAGGACTCGTCGTTTGGATTATCGTCTTGGGTCAAACGGCGCTGGGATTGTTGGCAACCTGGTTGCTGATTCAGCCCAATTTCGACGTGCCCAATTCGTTTGGCATGCTCATTGAAACCGGGTTCGCCGGCGGACATGGAACCGCGGCCGCGATGGGGCCGATCTTGGAAAACGACCCAGTCAACCTGGACGCGGGGCTCGATCTTGGGATCTTCATGGCCACGATCGGGCTGGTATTCAGCGTGGTGAGCGGCATTGTGTACGTGAATCTCGCCGTGCGACGCGGATGGACTCGGGCGGGAAACGTGGAAATTCCCAAGCTCAACGGCCTGGAATCGCGGCACGACCCTCAACCCGTCGCCCGAGGAACCGTCCGTTCCGAAGTGATCGACCCCATGGTGTTTCAAACGCTGATCATGGCTACGGCCGTGGTCGTGGGACTGCTGCTGCACACACTTGTGATGCTGTGGTTTCCTTCGACGGAGAACTTCCCGCTGTTCATCTACACGCTGATTGGCGGTTTGCTTGTCCGCCGGACCATGGACGCCTTGGACATCGGCGACTTGATCGATTCGGCAAGCATTCGACGCCTGTCGTCGGCGGCAATGGAGTTCCTAGTCGTCTCGGCGATCGTTTCGCTCAACGTGCAGGCGGTGGTGGGCTTGATCGGGCCGCTGAGCATCCTGCTCGTCGTCGCCTTCGTGTGGACGGGCTTTTGCTTGTTGTATGTTTCGCGGCGATTGTTGCCGGTCGATTATTGGTTCGAGCTGGGAATCATCAATTACGGGATGTCGACGGGGACGACGGCCACCGGTCTGGTGTTGCTGAGAATCATCGACAAGGACATGGATTCGGGAGCGGCCGAAGACTTCGCCATGGCCGCGCCGTTGTCGGCACCGTTCATTGGTGGCGGCGTCATTACGTTCATGCTGCCTTTCCAAGTCCTGGAGCACGTCCATATCGGAATCTCCGCTCTCGGCCTGTGCGTGCTGGTGGCCGTGCTCTATTTCGCCGGGCTGGCCTGGATGCGACACGATCATTTGGCCGTTGTGCGACCGTCCGAATGACCCGCGCGGCAGATAAATCGCGGTCATTTTCGAATTGAGTGGCAGCGATCGGATGACGACCACGCTCGCAAACGGCACAATCCCCGAGCGAATGTTTGGCTCCCACTCACTGACCTTTAAAAGAGACGCTCGTGAACCGATTCACTTCAATGTCACTGCTGCTGGCGACCGCAATCAGCGGACTCGCCCATGAATCCCGCGCGGAAGGTTTTTCCTTTCGCGCTGGCGATCGCGTGGTGTTGCTCGGCGGGACATTCATTGAACGGGAGCAGCGTTACGGCCACCTAGAACTTGAATTGACGATTGCCAGTGGTGGAAAAGCCACGTTCCGGAACCTTGGCTGGAGCGGAGGTACCGCGTG
>JAQBZS010000657.1 GCA_027622115.1 Planctomycetota bacterium
GAGCCGCCGGGAAAAACGCAGCTCAGCAAGTCCCAACACGTCTTGCCGTCTTGCAACGTGCCGCGCACTTCGGACACCAGGTGCTGCACCGTCTGATACGCCTCGACCGTGCAAAGTTCCGGAACCGTGACCGAACCGGCTTGGCACACCCGCGACAGATCGTTTCGCAGCAAGTCCACGATCATCACGTTTTCCGCTTGGTCCTTTTCGCTCTCGCGCAATTCGTCGCGAGAATACAAGTCGGCTTCCGGAACCGCTCGCCGCTGCCGCGTCCCTTTGATGGGCCGCGTGGTCACGGTGCGGTCGTTGACGGACACAAAGCGTTCCGGCGAGGCACTGAGGATCGCCCAGTCCTCATGCGAAAAGTACCCGGCGAACGGGGCCGGGTTTTCTCGGCGAAGACGCAGATAGAGTTCAACAGGCGTCGCGATCTGATCCAGTCGATGCGCCGGAAACAGCAGACGCTGTGAGAGGTTGGCCTGGAAGATGTCCCCCGCATGGATGTATTCGATGACGCGTTCGACCGACTTAAGAAAGCCGTCGCGAGAGAAATCACTCAGCAAGCCGTCGAGGCCCGGTGCCGAATGGCTTGCTGCGGGAGTCACGTCGGCGAATTGACTCGCATTGCGATGCATCGGATTCGGCCGCTGCGGGAAAGCCGATGCATTACCGGCCAACGCGGAGCGGACACTGCGGATGCGGGCGGTTGCTCTTTCACGTCGTTTGTGTCGAGCTACATAGGGAATCCCCTGCGAGATAATCCAGGCTTGCCCAATCCGATGGTCCCATGCCAGAACCCAGTCAAATAGACCGACAGCCAGGACGGGCGTGCGAAACTCGTCCATGGAAGCCGTCAGCGTGCGTTCCCAACATCCTCCCAATTCGTAAGCCAAGACACCGGCGGCACCGCCTTGAAACGGCGGCAGTCCCGGAAGCCGTTCAGCGGCATGCTCTCGCAACATGCGTCGGACGGGTTCGAACGGATCCATTCCCAGCGACGCGCGCGGAAGATCGAAAAAGTGGTAGGGATCGGCCGTCAGGAACGAGAACTCACCCAGGGTGCCACGTCGTTCGGCGCTGTCGAACAGCAAGACCGACGGCCAAGCGCCGAGCGCGCGCAAGGCATGCTCGACGGAGGGAGCGGGATCGAGCGGTTCGACGACGGGGAGTGACATTCCGGACTTCGTTTTGCGCGAGACTTGGCTCATTCGGGAAACTACGGAGCTGCCGAAACAATACGGTAACTTGAGATGAATCACCTCCTCGGCCGGCAGAAACATCCGTCAGATCAGACCGATCTGACTGATCCGTCCGATCAGTCGCATCAGACCGATCTGTCCGATCTGTCCGATCTGTCCGATCTGTCCGATCCGTCCGATCCGTCCGATCCCCACAAGTCCATTGGGATTGATCGCCGTCAGGATTCGCTCGTACCATCCCGCAGCCTCACGGACGAGGCCCGCTGTTGACCACGCAAGCATCCTGGAGCCTGACGAATGGACTCTGGCCACCTCGGTTCAGACCGACGCCGCTTGGACCAATCTCGCCCCACTTTCCCATCATTGATCCCGCAAGCTCCGATGCACCTCACCACTCGGAATGAACCGCTCGACATCACGATTCAGCGGACAACCGACTGGCTGCTCGACCAACAATCGCCGGACGGCTACTGGGTGGGTGAACTCGAAGGCGACACAATCCTCGAGTCCGAATACATCCTGTTGCTCGCCTACTTGGGGCAGGAACAAGGCGAGGTCGCTCGGCACTGCGCCGAATACATCCTGCGGCAACAATTGGACGACGGCGGTTGGGCCATCTATCCGGGAGGCCCGCTGGAGATCAGCGCGTCTGTCAAAGCCTACTTTGCCCTCAAATTGACAGGCCATTCTCCGCAATCCGACCCCATGCAACGGGCGCGTCAAGCCATTCTGCAAGCCGGTGGGGCCGAGCGAATCAACAGCTTCACGCGATACTATTTGGCGTTGCTCGGTGTCATCCGCTACGCGCAATGCCCAGCCGTGCCGCCCGAATTGATGCTGATTCCCAAATGGATGCCCTTCAACATTTACGAAATGTCCGCCTGGTCCCGGACGATCCTCGTGCCGCTGAGTTTGTTGTGGGCCTATCAACCAGTCCGCCGCATTCCCGAAGAAAAAAGCATCCGCGAACTGTTCGTGAATTCGCCCGAACAACTGCCCACGGTCATGGGCAAGTCCGACACACTGGACGACATGACTCGGCAAACGCGGATCAATTGGGATCGCTTTTTTCGGGTCGTCGATCGCGGCCTGAAGATCATCGACAAACTCCGGCTGACTCCATTTCGCGGAATCGCGATCCGCAAAGCCAAACGATGGATGCTGGAACGATTCGAAGACAGCGACGGCTTGGGAGCCATCTTTCCGCCGATCATCTGGAGCGTGGTGGCTTTGAAGTGCCTGGGTTACTCCGACGATTCGCCCGAGATCGCCGGGGAAATGCGGGAACTCGATGCGTTGATGATCAAGGAACGCGGAGCCACGCGGTTGCAGCCCTGCCAGTCTCCCGTGTGGGACACCTGCATCGCCACGATCGCACTTCGCGAAGCGGACGTGCCGTGGAACGACCCACACATTCAAAAGTCCGTCGAGTGGATGCTGGATAAGGAAGTGCGGACGCATGGTGACTGGGCTCAGTTGAACAAGGGCCATGATGCCGCGGGTTGGTTTTTCGAATTCAAAAACCGCTTCTACCCCGACATTGACGACACGATCATGGTGCTGATGGCTTTGAATCGGTGCCTGCCCAGCGATTCCCAGCACTCGTGGACTGCGGACATCTTGTTCGACAACTGGAGTCCGCACGAAGCCGACGCGGATACGGCCGCTGTTGTCACCGGCCGCAGTCGTTCTCCGATCGAAGCCTTTCAAAACGTCGAAGCCTGCAAGCCCGTGCTGATGTCCATGTGGCGCGGAATCCGCTGGGTGATGAGCATGCAATGTCGCAACGGCGGGTGGGCGGCCTTCGACGTCGACAATGACCGAGAACTGTTTACGCGAGTCCCCTTCGCGGACCACAACGCCATGATCGACCCGCCCACGGCGGACATCACGGCCCGAGTGCTGGAAATGCTGGGCTGCCTCAGGGTTCCGCTGCACCACCCGTCCATACAGCGGGCGTTGGATTTCGTCTGGAACGATCAGCAACCGGACGGAGCCTGGATCGGTCGTTGGGGAGTCAACTACATCTACGGCACTTGGCAAGCACTGGTCGGTCTGACGAATGTCGGCGTGCCGCATCACGACCCGCGAATTCAACGAGCGGCCGACTGGCTGAAGTCGGTGCAACAAGAATCCGGCGGCTGGGGCGAGACGCCGCGATCCTACGACGAACCGCAATTGCGGGGGCAAGGTCCGGTGACGCCGTCACAGACCGCGTGGGCACTGATGGGATTGATCGCCGCCGGCGAATCACAGTCGGAAGCCGCAACACGCGCGGCCCAATATCTGATCGAAACACAAAACGCGGACGGCACGTGGGACGAGGACTGGTTTACCGGCACCGGCTTCCCGCGAGTTTTCTATCTGAAGTACCACTACTACCGCATTTACTTCCCACTCATGGCACTCGCACGCTATCGAAAGAATTCGGCCCCGTAAGATGGTTGAACCTCGTTGCTATCTCGTCACCGGTGTTGCAGGTTTCATCGGATTCCACACCACTCGCTATCTCCTGGAACGAGGCGATCGCGTCGTCGGTGTGGATAATCTCAATGACTATTACTCCGTCTCACTGAAACGAGATCGGCTCGCGCATTTTGACAACGAACCTCAGTTTCAATTTCAGCACGTGGAGCTTGCGGACACGCAACAAGTTGCGTCGCTGTTCCAGAGCCATCAATTCGATGTCGTGATTCACCTGGCCGCACAGGCCGGAGTGCGGTATTCACTGACCAACCCGCACGCCTATGTGGATGCCAACCTGACTGGCTTCATCAACGTCTTGGAAGGCTGTCGTCACCAGGCAACTCCGCATCTGGTCTATGCGTCGTCGAGTTCCGTCTATGGCGCGCATACTTCGATGCCGTTCTCAGTGCATCACAATGTCGACCATCCCGTCAGCTTGTACGCCGCGACCAAGAAGTCCAACGAGTTGATGGCGCATGCTTACAGCCATCTCTACAACTTGCCGACCACGGGCCTGCGTTTCTTTACCGTCTACGGTCCGTGGGGTCGCCCGGACATGGCGATCTTCCACTTTAGCAAGGCCATTCTGGAGGACCGGCCGATTGACGTGTTCAATAACGGCCAAATGAAACGGGACTTCACTTACATCGATGACATCGTCGAGGGCCTGGTGCGAACGGCCGATCGTGTCGCCACGCCAAACGCTGCTTGGTCGAGCGTCGACCCCGATCCCGGCAGCAGCTCCGCCCCCTACCGGCTGTATAACATTGGCAATAATCAGCCGGTGGAACTCATGGAGATGATCGGTGTGATCGAATCGTGCCTCGGGAAGACGGCGCGGAAGAATATGCTGCCCATGCAGCCCGGTGATGTTCCCGCGACCTATGCGGACGTGGACGATCTCATTGCCGATGTCGGATTCCGACCGGATACTCCGCTGGAAGTGGGGATTCAACGGTTTGTGGATTGGTATCTGGATTACTACGGACGTCCGTAGTCGCGTGGATATTGGGGTCAGCTTACGTCTTTCAGATTTGGCGGGCGTTCGACGTGGAATTCATCAAAAACGTCAACCCGCCAAATCTGAAAGCCGTAAGGCTGACCCCCAAGTCCTCATTCGCGTGTTTCTTGAGGGGGGCAATTCGCCCACAACACCGGAAAACGGGAACCGCTCGGTCGTCACCCTTTTGGACTTCGGGGGATGTCGTTGTTTCGGCGTGCCTTCGAAAAACGCGTCAGTCGAGAACTTGGGGGTCGGACGCGGGGTGCATGTCAGCTTCTGTTAATTGGAACTGTGAGACTGGTTGGGCTGGGGCGTCTAGTGAAGGCG
>JAQBZS010000658.1 GCA_027622115.1 Planctomycetota bacterium
CTGCCATGCGGTTGCTCATGTCCAGACTCACCAGCAGGTCGTCCAGCACGAGCAGCTTCAGGTCCGACTAGTGCAGATTCACCAGCGAGGCAGCAAAGCGCACCGACAGCGCCAGTTGTGTCAGCTTGGCTTCGTTCAGAAACGACTGCGGTCGCGTGATCGTCTGGCCGTCAATCTGGATGCCGAATTGAACGGTCGGGTCGGTGAATCGGAAGGAGGTTCCTGAGTTGCCAGATGAGGTTGGGCCGTTTGACTTCAACGCAAGAGTTACCCTTGCCGGGTCATCCGCCGCGAAGTGGTCGTCATAGAATTGTTGCGCCGAGGTGGAAATGGCGTCGACAATTCCCGACAGCATTCTGGAGAAGTCAGTCGTCTTCTGATGAAAGCTATCGAAGGCGCGCGTCCCGCCAACGCCTCGACTGCCTGAAGGATTTGGATTCTTGCGTCTGATCGCGCGCCAGCAGTCCAGCGGATTCCTTCCGCTTGTATCGACGCAGAACGGCAGGATTTCTTTTTCGAACAGCGGCCAGATGTTGAAGCGTTCGGAATTGCGGAAATCGGAGAAGCCGAAGAAGAAGCGGTAGGTGATGAAGTCGCTGGCAAGGTCGCCTCTCAGGATGAACGGATCGCGATGCGTCCCGTGATCGGTCTGGTTGATCCGGTAGGTCGTGTCGGTTTTCGTTGCCTGATCTCGAAACGTGAACGCGATTTCGCCGGGTCGCGGGGCGGCGTCAGCTTGCTCGTGGATGTTGAGCAGCTTTTCGTTGGCAACCGGGTCGAAGTATTTGGCGATGGAGTTCCGCGGTTTGCAGGCGCTTTGCAGAAAGGTGTAGAGAGCCCAGTAGAGCGAGGACTTGCCGGAACCGTTGGCACCGTAGACGAGTAGGTGGCGGCCTTCGGACTGGAGAGTGAAACCGCGAAAGGCTTTGAAGTTAGTGATCTCGATCCGGTGCAGCCGCGAGGTCATACCTGTCCCTCGTTCTTGATGACAGCCAGCAGGTCGGGACTGTCCGCGCAGAGCCGGAGCAGTCGGTTGCGGATGGGCGAGTCTGCGGCGTTGAGCGTGCGGTACAGATGCTCGACAAACTCCCGCTGCCGTGTTTCGCTCGCCGCCGGGTCGTAGCTTTCCAGATGCGGTGCCAGATCGTCCAGAAACAGCAAATCCCGCTCCGCCATGTGCTCCCGGAAATAAATAAATCAAAGAGACCTGACCCTTTTTCTGCCCTTCAAAGCCAGTGGCACGCCCACCCGTCACCCCGCCGTCAGCCATCCTCGCAATCACTGAGCTGCGTCCCCTTGCTCTACTCTCTCTTTTTCTGTCTTCGAATTCCTCGGTGACCGCAGACGTCGCTTACCCTCACAAGATTGGATGGCCCCATGTTGAAAGCCATTTTGCGCTCGCTGCAGCGTCCATGTCAAGCTGGTTGATCTTGCCAGCCAGAATCAGATCATCCCGGTGGTAACGAATATACGCGATCCGCGCGGCTCGCGCTTCGGCCTTAATCCGTTCGACGATTCGCTCATAGCTGTCGTGAAATGGGTCGAAGACACTCCAGAAACTCTTCCACTTGCTATAGGTCGCATTGAGCGCTGCCTTGAGTGCCGATTGATCCGCATCCGAGATCGACCACGGAATACCATCAATATCCATAACCGGTTTACAACCGTCGAATCCGTTTGTCAGCCTGAACCACTCAAAGGCGGAGATGGTCCTTGGACGCTGGCTGAACTGAGGTAGTGGATACCCCAGTCCATCGTACTCAATGGTTGGTGACGGCTTAGATGATAGTACAAACCGATCGGCTGCGTAGTTGCGCGAACGCTCCATTAATGAAAGTGGAAAGTGGGGAGAGTCCTCGTGGTCAATGTGGCGTACGCAACTTGAAGAACCAATCCGGCTCGCCGACTGGACCTGATCGCCGACTTGCGGATTGCTGAAGCTGGAAGTGGCGGTTCCAGACCGGATCGCACCGGGATCGGTGTGCTCCAGAAATTCCCAGGTCTGACGGCTCTCGGAATCGAAAGTGCTGAACGAATTCGACCAAGCGCCTCCGCCGCCATCGGTGTAACCGCCGCTGGACGAACTCATTGACGACGTGGCACTCTCGGTGGTGCTTCTTCTCGGTGGTGTCCACCTGCGTTCGATTCGTGACGTCCGTGGAATCGGTCGATGTCGACGAGGAGTCGCCGAGCAACTCGGCCATGTTCACGACTCGGGTGGTACGCGTCGTTGTGTCCCGACTCACGGATGCGTTCGAGTGGTCGGTGATCAGGCCCTGGACGGTGGTCTGGTCGTCCTGGGTGTGCGTGGGCAGCTCGCGGATGAAGCCGCTTTGTTGGGCGGATGCCAACGTCGTCGATTTCGTGCCCCGTTCACTTTCGTCCCGACGAGCCCATCCATCGTCCGTGGTCTTCGTGAATTCGTATTCGCCGGTGGCCAGCGTGGTTTGCTCCACGTCGTCGTCGAGTTGGTGGTACAGCGTCTCGGTGGTTTCCGTGGGAGTCTGGGTCACGCGGCGAGCCACATCTTGAGTCCGCGAGCCCGTTCCCGACGACACCACGCGGCCCTTGCTCTTCGCCTCGGAATAGGTCTGGTCCTTGTACATGGTCGAGGCGTTCGCTTGACTGCTGTTGGTGGTTTGCGGTTTGGAGACCGTGCGCTGCGAAGTGTCCTGGTGGGTGCCTTGCTCGGAAATCGTGCGATACGCGATTCCGCTTTCCTCGTACGAGTAACCGTCGGCCGCGATAAAATCGCTGTTCGATCGTACGAATACGACCCGACGTTTTCGTCACCGACTCCCGTCACGGCCAGATTGCCTTTGCCGTTTGACGAGCTTTTCCCGGACGCGTCGCCTTTGTACGTCACCCGAGTCCGAGCGACGCCACCATCGAGCAGCGTCAACACGTCGGTGGGCGTTACACTATTTACGTAATGGTAGCTGTCGTTGCGGTTTGGTTCGTTTTCCGTTTGTTCAAGTTTGCCCGAAAGTGATGATTGCCATTTCGCGTCCCGGCTTCAATCCGGGTCCGTCGATCGCTCGCCACGCTCTACGGCGGGTGAACTCGGCGAGGCGGTCTCGCCAATAGGATTTCGCTTTGCGGGTTGAATCGGCCTTGAGGCTCGGTCGTGGGCGATGGAACGTTTCGGACTGGGCGAATTGGGGTAACTTGGATCTCGCGGTCGGGAGCGTTTCCGTTTGTAGGTGCCGGGAGTTCGGTACGGCCGATCGGAATTGCGAATTGTTGCCGCAATTGGCCGCGGTAGGATGACTGTCGGCCTGCCGATCCGACTGGTTCTATGTCCGTGCATTTTGAGGTTTGAGCTTTGCCATGAATTCCACCACGCAGTTGGAGCAATACCAACAACAAGCCTCCAAATCCCAAACATCGCAACCGCCACGCGAAGCACCCGAGGATTTACTCGACTGCCCCTACGGTCGGCGCTACATCCGCCGAGTCACTGACGACGGCGACGTGGCGTACGACGAAGTGCCGCTTGCCCTGGACGACTTGCTGCATCCGGAAGAAGAGGACGAACTTGTGGCGGTACTTGGTCACTCGCAAGACTGCGGGCGCTTGAGTACGGGGCTGGATCGGCTAACTCCGCCGAACAAAACATTCGTCGTTCTCGAAGATGTCAACGTGGATCTCGGGTTGCCGGGCGTGAAGCCGATTCGACCGGATGTCGGTGTGTTCGAAGTCGCGGCCATCCCGGATGGGCTGTCGGACATGGGCACTTTTCATATGAAGCGACATGCCGCAGTACCGGTGTTGTTCATCGAAGTGACGTCCGGTTCAACTCGCCCGAACGATCTCGGTCCGAAATTCCGGATGTATGAACAGGCAAAAGTCCAGCAATTCATTGTCGTGGATCGGGTGCATCCGAGCGGCACGGGTCGGTTGGCCGGCTTCGAGTACCGAGGCCAGGGCCTTGTCGAACTGCAACCGGATCTGCATGGCCGTTTTTGGTTGGCGGCGTTTGATCTTTGGATCGGACTCGAAGACGGAGTGGCGGTTCTTTATGACGCGAACGGCCTGGTTCCCGACAGCGAAGGATTGGCCAAACAACTCGAAGACGAGCGATTGAGTTCGCAGCAACACCAGCAGCAAGCGGAGGATGAGAGAATTCGCGCCGACTCGGCACAAGAAAGACTCCGTGAATTGGAAGCCGAGCTGGCTCGCCTAAGAAGCCAAGAGCCGTGATTCACCACGAAAGGGAAACGTCGGCAGTCGGCCATGATCAATCAATTAATTGACTGAAGGGAACGGTTGCCTGGCTGAGTACTCAGGACTCGGATCAATTTTTGTACTTGTTTGACACGTTCGCGACAGGGGATATCCTCCAACTCGATTCCGGCGACTCGACGGACGCGCCCGGATTAGCGATTCAACGAATCTGCTGCGCCCATTCGTTGATCCTTTAATTCGTTGGGGTTCACGAGTTGGACGCGCGAATCGAGGATAGCGCGAATACCCGCTTGATTGGCGTTGTCCTGGATTCGCGCGGAGAGTAGGTCGCCCGTCGTAACGTTTGGTTGCGGCTTTCAACGAAGCAGCCTACGGTCGACAACCAAACGTAGCCACCGTCGCCAGACGGTGGGACGGTGCTGCGAAACCACCGTCTGGCGACGGTGGCTACTAAGTACGTGCGGCACGATGTCGCTTTCTCCCAGATGCTTTTAGGAAGACCTCATCGATGGCTTTGCGGATTGCCGTTCCGACTCGGTGTTACAACCTGCCGCTTAAGCAGGCCATTTCGATGGCCGGTGAAAGTGGAGCGGTGGGCGTGCAGTTTGACGCGCGTAGCGAGGTTCGGCCGGAGGACTTCTCCAACACGGGGCGGCGGCAGTTGTTGCATTATCTAAGTGAACTCGGACTGAAACTGGGGTCGTTTGCCTTTTCGACACGGCGTTCCATTCTGGCAGCGGATCAATTGGACGCCCGACTGTCGGCCATTCGCGGAGCGATG
>JAQBZS010000003.1 GCA_027622115.1 Planctomycetota bacterium
TTTTTTCTCATCGAGCACAAGTTTTTTGGGGCCGTTCATTTTGACGAACCATGCCTTTTCTCCGCCCACCATGATGACGCCAAGCACGCTGTTCGCGGCTCCTTCGAGGTGAACGAAAACGGCGTCCTTACCGTCGACTCGGATTTGCTCGATCACCTGGCGTAGCTGCTCTTCGTTCAATGCCGCCAGCCCAACCTGTTGCCTCCATCGGTTGAGATTGGCGCTTAACCGTTCGAACGAACCCACGGAAGCGCTGCCGAGCGCCGACACCGTGACCTGGACCTCACCATTCGCTCCAGCCGTAAACTTCGCGACGGAAAACTGACCGTTCTTGGCCAGCGCCCATTGCGCCGGCGGTTGGATCAAGATCTCGCCCGTCGGATCGCTGGACTTCCACTTCAATTCCAACGCAGGCGTGGCGAATTCGAAGACCGTTAGCGTTTGATTGCCGACTTGAAGTTTGATCGCCGATTGAACCGCGGCCGCGGCGGATGCTTCGTCAAGATTTACGGCCTTGCGCCAGTGATTCGCGAGGGCGCGCACCGGATTGGAATCTCCATTCGCCAAGGGTTGCAGCAGAGCAAACGTTTCGGCGTCCTCGGGATCGACCGAAATCAGCAGCCCCGTTTCCGACAGCGGATCCACGTCCCACAGGTCCGGCAGCGTATACTCGATTGCCCCGGTCAGTGAGGCTGGCGGCTTGTCCGAGTCCCGAAAGCGGATCGAACGCAGGAACTCCAACGCGGTCGCTCGATGTTTCGCGACGCGTTTTGATGTGCCAACGAGTCGCAACGCCCAGTGCCGATGTCCGTCCGGAATCACGGCTCCCAAGATGCTCATGCCCAGAGTCGGGCCGGGATTCGTCGGCGGTTGCTCAACATTGAGCCACCGAGCAACTTCGCCCACTTCGCCGATGCCGAAACTCGTCACGAACGTTTCAAAGTCGGGCAAGGAATCTTCGACGTCATCTCGCTGACCGTAGATCGACAACGTCCACGTGCCGGTCGCGTGATGCAGGATTCGCGAGACGACTCGTCTTTTATGAAACGGAATTGAATCCGGAGACTTCAAGTCGACAGCGGTGCATTCCCGACCGACAACACGCGACTTGGTCAATCCTCGCTGCATCGCGGCGGCGGAAATCGGCAACAGACCTTCATTGACTCGCCAGGAATTCACCGTCGTCGTGATGTCCGCCGCGACCTGCGGGAAATGATTGACGTGGATCCAGACCAATTCACCTTCGACGCGTTTCTGAAGCCCGATCGCCGCGAAACCCCATTCGTACGTGTCGGCAAACAACTGCAATCGATAGGGCTCGGACACACCCACTTCGATCCAACCGTTCGGCACGACGAACTTGATCGGCGACGTGTGATGTTCCGACCGTAGTAGTTTCTCGAATTCCACCAGACGTCGGTTGAACGTTGCGATGTCGTCCGTCATGTAGGCTCTCAAAGCCATCGCCAGTGCAAACGCTGCGGCATTGGTCGATCTTCCCTCCAACTGGAATTCCGTGGCGGCGAAATGATCCGTTCCCGCCGACACCAACGATCGCCAGCCGTCGCCCTTCGTTTGTGGCGGGATCATGCGAGGCACAACCCAAGCGTTCAGGCCGATTTCCGGTTCTCCGGCATCCGCTTCCCGCGAGTTTCGACCGAGCCTCGACAATTCACCTTGCGTCGCGCTCCACGGCGTCTGAAAAGACCCCACCAATTGAATGAACCGGTTCGTACGATTGCTTAAGTCAACGAGTGCTTTTTCCGAGTCGCTTCGCTGACGTTCCGTCCGTTCCAGCGCCTTTGCAATGGTGTCGTTCAATTGTTGTTCGACCTTGACCACATCGGCGATCGAGGCGAAGCGAGGCTTTCCCAAGTCTGAACCCAGATTCAATTGTTCGAGCACATCTTTGTTGTCGACGCGAAACAGCGGATGCCTTCTGGAGCGGTCGTGGTTGCTGATGACGTCCAGAAACCAGCGCACGGAGTCGAGTTGTTCCACGTCCGTCGGGTTCGATTTGCCCGCCCCCTTGAAATACGACTGAATCGAATATGCAATCGCCCGGACGCTTGAGACTCGACCGTTGTATCGAACCGGCAGTTTGCTGAATCTCGCGATGTCGGGTTGTGGTTGATTCGGATCAGCCCCGCCTGCCACACCAGCAGCCAACGTCAGCAGTAAGACTGGAAACGCGTGTCTGAGTTTCATGTCCATCGATCCGTCTACCAAAGTGTCATTGAAGTTTGGGCGAGTGGCAGTTGGGAGTTTACCGTACAGGTCGGCGAAGAACTGCCTGGTCGGGTTGCCGATGGGAAAGCCGCATCGTCGCTCGAATGTGAGAACAAATCGTCGTCCGCGAGGTCTATCCCGTGGACATCAATACGTCGTCGCTAACTCGCCGCGACGCTGTCGTTCGAAGCAACACTCTTCGATTGCTTCGGGTCTCGAATTGCCGCCTGGAGGGCGAAGCGATCCAAGGTCTGGGAGATCGGCGGGTAATCCGACCGGCTTGCTGCTCGATGATGCGGAACCAATCGAGCTTTCGCCGGTCGGAAGGTTCGCTGAACTTCGCCGCCGCAGCTTGCAAGCGTGTTAAATAATTCGGCTGACTCCTCAGGGGCCAGTTCCGTGGAAATCTCCTTGAGGATCAACTCGACTCGTCTTGAGTTCATCATTCCCCATTCCTCGTCGGCAGCAGTTAAGGAATCGTCGACAAGCCCCAGATGAACGACGACTTCCGCGCCATCGCAGAATTGCTCCCTCACGGAGATCATGATCCGGCGTTCTCGACGACTGTGCGTGTTGTGATCAACGTTGGTCCTCCCAAATGGGGTGTGTTGGCAATCAGTCTACCACGCGTAGATGCCCACCGTATGCGATGCGGTCGTTCGAGCACATGCGGCGACGCCTCCAGCGGTTTCAGCGGTTCTACGCACATGGGCTGATGACGCGCGACGAGATCACAAAGCGAGTCGTCAGTTGGATCGGTCATTCATGCCCGGCAAGCGGACACGTTCGAGCTTCGAACACGATTGTTTTCGGAGTTTCCGATGCGCAAACCGGCAGACTGAAAAAAATCGCATCGGACGCTGCGCGTCTCGCCGGGGAAGCGGATCAAGGGATCAAGATTTACGCTGAGAGTCCTGGCCCAAAAACCATACACAACGAAAACCAACGTCGGAGTTACGAGCCGTGGGACCGTTGTCGCTGCGGTGAGCGGCCCGGCAATCGATGATGGCATCGCCGAACGACCCGCCACGCAAAACACGGGAAGAATCCAGAACATCGAAGACTTCACCCGCCGTGTAGTCGTTCGTCCAACAATTTCGACACCACTCCCAGACGTTCCCCGCCAGATCACAGATTCCCTCAGGTGTTGCGCCGGTGGGATAGATCCCCACTGGCGTTGCGTGGCCAATGTTGCTGCCTTTGAAGTTCAAGTGTGCTGGGTCGGCATCCTCGTTGCCCCAGGGATAGCGCCGGCTGGTGGTGCCGCGTGCAGCGCATTCCCATTCGGCCTCTGTGGGCAATCGACCGCCGCACCACGCCGACGCCTCATACCAACTCACGCCGACCACCGGACGATTGGGATAGCTCCGCTGTTCGTCCCAGCTTTTGGGCTGTTGAAACTCTCCGAACCCGCCGGCGGTCCACCACTGCTCATCGCGATACCCGTCGTGCTCGACAAAGCGGCGGTATTCGAACACCGTCACCGGATACCGGTCGATGGCGTACGCGTCGAGTTTCACTTGATGCACCGGACCTTCGTCCTCAGACGCCTTCTGGTCGTAATTCATCCGTCTTCGTTCGGCCTCTTGACTGCCCATCCAGAACTTTGCCGGCAGGAATGTGGACGCGCAGTTCAGCGGACCCGGCTTCAAGACGCGGGTCGCCAGCCTGACCCAGCGCTTCGGCGGCTTCGATCCGTACTTCGACAGAGATCGACTGCGATTGCTCGATGTCGAACACGCCCAGCGCGGTCTCCATCAGAATGTGATACCGGGCATCGGCGGCTTCGAACTTGAGCGGTTTGAGGTCACGGAGCACGGCACCCAGCACGCCCGCCAACCGGGCTTGCTGGGCGAGCGCTTGTTCGTCGCCGAGTTTCTGGCCCAGGTCGTCCAGGGCGGCACGCCGGCGCTCCCAACGGTCGGACTCGCCGGCGCTCTTCGTGACCAGCGACTTCAATTGTCTCGCATTGGCCGCTCGCGTGGTGGAACCATCTCGAACGTAGGCCGCTCCGCCAAATACGTACGGAGTATCCGGTCCGGCCGGGACATCGACGGCGATCACAGGCCCCGAAGTGCTGTGGTCGAGAGACACTGTGAATAAGACGCCCGGCGTAATCTCTTCCTGCAGGAATTCAAACAGGGCGCTCGTTTGTTGGTCATTGGCAGTCCCGTTGGGCCGGCCTTCGTCATCGACGCCGACCAAAACCACCCCCCCTCGAGTCTTCAGGAAGGCACAAACCGCCTGTGCAATTTGGTCACGGCCATCGACCGCTGAATTGAATTCAACACGTTCCGACTCACCCTGGTCGAGCAATTGATCGGTCAGTTGCGCACTCATTGTGCTGTTCCAGTAGTTCTTCGATCCCATACAAGGTCGATGACACCATTATGGTCAATCGATCATCGTGGCTCGATTCAGTATCCGCCATTCCGAAACTTTCATTTGCAAATACCTGCCGGGCAGTGCGCGACTCGACCGACGTCCGACAGAATCTGTAGTCACCATCGGACGAAGTGTTAAGAATCTCTGCCGATTTCGATTCGAATGGACCCATGCATTATCCGCGAAGCCGCCGCATCGAGAAACACGGCCCACCATCGTGCAGCGGTTGGTTCCGGCGCAATTCGAACAAATGCCGCGCGGCTCGCGCACACTTCTTGCGAAAAAACATCTTGGGTTGACACAGGAAACGGTTCAAGCCGGGTGTGGGAGCGGGATCGCTTCGCCGTTTTCCGCGACGCTTCTTCACCACACGGGTAGTGCTCTTGACATTCGGCGAGTCGCGATTGTGGCGTCGAAACTCGAGGGGTCATACGGGCCGGACCACTCCAGCATTTCCTCGTGCTCGTCGTGACCGGGATTGGTGATGGCGTCGATGAAATCGGCGAAACCGTCCACGCCGCCAACGTCTTCGGGCGGGCAGGCGCGTTCCCCATCGATGCAGCGCGGGTATCGGACGCCCGGCTGCGATTCCGTGACCTCTTCAAGCACAATTTCGTGCTGCCAACTGTCTCCAAAGTCGTACTCGTAGCTTATCCGAAGATTGCTGCCGTGACTGGCCACCAGGTCGCTGACTCGCATGCCGCTGTAGTCCTCAGCAAAGTCGTCGATGTCATCCGTCATGAATCGAGGATCGGTAAAGTCCCTCCCAGCAATTCTGAACCGGTGCAGGTGCGAGTTCGTCCAGCCCAGGGCCGTTTGAATCAACTCGTGAAGTTTGCCCAGTGGCACATCCATCGTTTCGATCCGCCGCCAGATGACCGGGGTCGTCTCCTGCAAAGTGATCTTGAAACGATAGACGTTGGTCTTGCGGTCACCTGCCCGCGAGGTGTCGCGAGCGGGTGGAGGATCAACTCGCATCCAGACCTTCATCGTGCTGGTGATGCGCTTGCCCTTCCACTTCGGAATGGTCTCGGGGGCAACGAGGATTTCAATCGAGCGAGGTACGCCGGGCTGTCGGCGAATCAGACGTTTGTTTTCGAGCGTCTTCATCATCTGATTCACTGACGGTGGCGAGACGCCGATCGCCGCAGCGATTTCAGACTCGGCCGGTGGCATGCCAAAGTCCTCGGTGTAAGTGCGGATGCACGCGAGATATCGGCCCTGTGTCGGTGTGAATTCAGGCACGGTGACTCCTTTCGTCTTCGTTCAATTCCGGATCAGAAGCGCGAATCGTACTGAAATTGGCAGAAGCTTACAGACTGCGATTCCCAGAAACCGCAAGCGACTCCATCACCGCAGCATCGCGTTTCGCTGGTGAGACCAGGCTCCTCGTTTGCCCTGATCCGGCAGGCAGGGGACGGTCGTCGCTGCGTGGAAAACTCCGTGGGGTCAAGAAGCGTCCAAACCCAGCTCCTGGTGCTGGGCTTTGACCGACGTCTGATAGCGATCGAACGCGGTTTCGTCGCGTTGGCAACTTTGCCCGCGAAACACCATGGCGAAGGCTCGACGTTGGCGAACCAACGATTGGTTGGCATCCGCGCGATGAATGGTCTCGCAGTGATGAATCGCAAGATCGCCGGGTTGCAGAGTGACCTCGACTTCGTTGCCTTGGTCGGCTTCCGAGTATTCGAAAATGCCTTGCGAGAATCCCAGCACCTGTGTGGCGTTGTGCGACCGAATGCCCTTTCGGTGCGACTGGCGAACGTAGCGCAGACAACCGTTCTCTTCGTCCACCGGATCGAGCGCCAACCACAGCGTGGCAGCATGCGGCGGTCGCAAGCAGAAATAGAAATTGTCTTGATGCGGGGGTGTCACGTGGACGGTTCCGGGTGGTTTGCTGAACCACTCGGGCTCTTGAGCTTCGGACGTTTCCCCGATCAACTCGGTCGCCAATTCGCACCAGCGCGGATGGGCTCGGTATTCGTTGAAGAACGCGTCGCAACCCATGTGTTGCAATTGCTTGAGCGTCTCGGGACGCGAACGATCGTGAAAAAACGCGCTGCTGCTCGACAACGTCGGCACCACGTCGCGGATGTATCGATCAAGCTGCGACTGGAGCGTCGTCAGTTCCTTGCCGACGAGAAACTCGCGCACGATCACAAAGCCGTCGCGATCGTACGCTTCCTTCCGGGAACCAACCGGTTGACCGTCCATCGAATCGTCCTCGTTCCATCCGGTGCTTGAGCAAGCGTCGCCTAAAAGATCGGGTAAATGAACGGTGCCACGACCGATCCCGACCCGCCGAAGAACGCCAGTGCCCCGGCCAGCAACAGCACGAGAATGATGGGAGTCAGCCACCACTTCTTGTTGTGCACCAGGAAGTCCAAGAACTCGGCGATCAAACCGGGCTGTTCTTCCGTCGCTTGCTGAGCGAATTCCGTCGCAGCTTTGTCTTGCTCGACTTGGACTTCTTGTTCTTGATCGACTGCCATGATTCTCTCACTGATTTCGAAGGTAGCCGAATTCGTGAGAATTCGGTTTTTGGCGACCATCTGAAGTCTCACGACTTCAGCTACAGATTCCAGGCGGTAGGGTGTGTCGAGGTCGTAAACTGTTGGTGCGTCGTCAGCAAACCAACGCCCCTGAATTCGCGTTGCACGTCGAAATTACATTGAATCGAGACCGAAGACGCACCACATCATGGTTTGCTTCGACAGCACCCCTAGAAGCTATCTGAAAAAGGGGTCTGACCCTCTCCGGCCTCAGTTTGGCCGGGATTTAGCGAGGCCTCCAAAGGGTCAGACCCCTTTTCAGATAGCTTCTACGGCACTCAATACTGCCGAAAGTACTGAGTCGACTTCGTATTGCTTTCGCGCGGCAACCAATACGTGGATGCGTTCGGGTCGAACTTTCGTTGCATCGGATCATAGCGGAAGACTCGCATGATCAAGCCGATCGGCGTGATCACCAGAAAGAAGATCCCGGCCACGACGACTTGCGAGATGGTCCAGCCGATCGGAAACACCGCCAGCAGCCAACCGAGATACACCAGTCGCATGAACGGATGGACGAAGAAACCCACCACGCCCACCGACACCGAAATGCCCATGATCCAAATCGGGCCGGTCGTGGATTCCGTAGCTTTCCATACGATCGACGAAATGATCGCGAAGAAGGCAATTTGCAGCACGGCAAAGAATTTCATCTCCTTGCGGCTCGGCTGCCAGTTGATTTCCATCAGCTTCATGTCTCAATCCAATTTGAATTGTGCGAGGTAATCGTCGTTGCTGTGTTCGGTGGCGTTGGGCTGGTCCTGCTTGAGCAACACGAAGTTGTCCAGCACCAGCACATCCATGTTGGTGCCCATGAAGCAGCGGTAGGCGTCTTCGTGAGAGCACACGATCGGTTCGCCACGAACGTTGAAACTGGTGTTGATGACCACCGGCGACCCGGTCTGTTCGTCGAACGCTTTGAGCAATTTGTAGTATCGACCGTGTCGATTTGCGTCGACGGTTTGCACGCGAGCCGACATGTCCACGTGCGTAATCGCCGGAACTTCCGATCGAATGACCTTCAGCTTGTCGATGCCCTTGTGACCGTTCAATTCGTGCGGCAACCATTTGGACTCGGCCACCGGTGCCACCAGCAGCATGTACGGGCTGTCTTCGTCCGGCCGCATATCGAAGAACTCGGCCACGCGCTCGCGCAACACCGACGGTGCGAACGGGCGAAACGATTCGCGAAACTTGATCTTCAGATTCATCACCGACTGCATGTTCGTGCTGCGGGCGTCGCCGAGAATGCTGCGGGCTCCGAGTGCTCGCGGGCCGAACTCCATGCGACCGCTCATCCAGCCAACCACGTTCTCGTGAGCCAGCAAGTCCGCGACTTTGCGACACAATTCGTTTTCATCGTCGAATCGCTGATACACCGCGCCGGTCTTGTCCAGAAACGCTTTGATGTCGTCGGCGGCGAATGCAGGGCCAAGATACGACGCGGACTGAGCGCCCGATGTTTGCGGCGTGCGAGCGTTGCCGAGCAATTGGTGCCAGATGAACGTGGCGACTCCCAGTGCCCCGCCCGCATCGCCGGCCGCCGGTTGAATCCAAACGTCGTCGAACGGGCCTTCCCGCAGAATGCGACCGTTGGCGACGCAATTCAGTGCCACGCCGCCAGCCATGCACAGGTTCCGCATGCCGGTGACTGCGTGCAGATGTCGAGCCATCCGCAACATGATTTCTTCGGTCACCACTTGGATCGATGCCGCGATGTCCATCTCGCGTTCCGACAAATCGGACTCGGGAGCACGTCGCGGCCCGCCGAACAAACGGTCGAATTTGGGCGACGTCATCGTCAGACCCTGGCAGTAGTTGAAGTACGACATGTCCATGCGGAATGAACCGTCGTTTTTCATGTCCAGCAGGTGATCCAGGATCAGATCGACGTACTTCGGCTCGCCGTACGGAGCCAAGCCCATCAGTTTGTATTCGCCCGAGTTGACTCGGAAACCGCAGAAATACGTGAACGCCGAATAGAGCAACCCCAGCGAATGCGGGAAGCGCAATTCGTGCGTCAGCTTCATGCGGTTGCCCTGGCCGACGCCCATGCTGGTCGTGGTCCACTCGCCGACGCCGTCCGCGGTCAGGATCGCGGCTTCTTCAAAAGGCGACGGAAAAAACGCGCTGGCGGCGTGCGACTCGTGATGCTCGGTGAACACGATCCGCTTCTTGTACCGCTTGCCAAGTGCCTGGTTGATGACCTTCGGGATATGCAGTTTTTGTTTCAGCCAAGCCGGCAACGCACTCAAGAACGACCGAAACCCCGACGGAGCGAATGCCAGGTACGTCTCCAACATTCGCTCGAACGTGATCAGCGGTTTGTCGTAAAAGCCGACGTAATCCAGGTCTTCGGGTTCGAGACCGGCGTGCTTGAGGCAGTAATCGATTGCGTTTTGCGGGACGTCCGGATCGTGCTTCTTACGAGTGAACCGTTCCTCTTGCGCCGCCGCGACAATTTCGCCGTCAACGACCAGGGCCGCGGCCGAATCGTGATAGAAACCGGAAATGCCAAGAATAGCCGTCATCGTTCACCTTGGAGGTTTGTGAACTTCCAAATTCATTCCAACGCCTCGGTGTCGCCACGATGAATCCGTGGATTTCGACCCGTGGGTGGCTCTTGCCGAAACTCAACACGGTGGCTGACGTCGGCGTGAGGCCGCGTAAACCTATCACGCGGATTCGCTGCGTGAGACGCGATCGCGATTTCCGCGTCAGATTCTACTGCTTCCTTTGATGATCTGTTGGACGTGTTTCGATTTCGCAACAATTCCGGCTCAACGGGTTTTGCGGAGTTGGGGGAATTTTCCGGTGGCTCGCCCCAATCCGACTTCCGGGCAGCGGAGGTGGCCGTGCTTGACGGGTTCCGCTGGTCGTCGTCGAAGTGGCGCCCGAAATCGTCTTCATCCCGGTCACATCGGTCGGATCAGTCACATGGGTCCGTTTAACAGCCAATCTGCGATCGTCGCCGAATTCTCGGGCACGGCATCGGGATGAAGATGATTCAGCGTCGCGCAGGAGTCGTTGGGGTAAAAGCGACTCACGGGCCGGTAGAGGTCCACGTTTTTGTAGCCCTCGATTATCCCGGCAATCTCAGTCTCAAGCGCTGCCATCGCGGCGACGTTCGTGGCAGTTCTTGCAATCTCTGGAAGCGGGTTCACAATGAGATTCAGCCTGAACCCACGCCGCCGAGACAAGTCGACAAGCCGCTGCATTGCTCGTCGCTGATAGGGTGAGACTATTCCGGAAATCACTGGCGGGGACCTCCAATCTTCTTCCACGATTTCCGACATGGATCCTTCCCGATCCGCCAGCAACTTCAGCGTGTCTCGATGAGATGGCCATCGTCCGCGTGGTAAAGCGTCGAAGACGCCTTCCGGTAGAACCCGACGCCTGACGATTTCGCGGTAGCTTCGGCTGGGTAGACGATGCGCGCCATCGTCGAGATTGAGTGCGCCTTTGAGTCGCGATAAGTATCCGATTTTCTCGGTTTCCGTCTCTGTACTTTCCATCGCGTTCGGAGCAAAGTGATAGACCACGACCGCAGGCACCCCGTGTTTTTCTATGTAGCTCTCCAAGAGTAGACGGTGGCCTTCGACGCCCAGGTAACCGATCGTGCAAAGGTTGTAGGCCGCGTATCCTGCGTGTTCGGAAAGTCGCTGTGTGTCCACCCCCATGAGCCCCGAACTATCGCCCAGGACGACGAGTTCGACCACGGGCCTGTCTTGCCTGATGAAGTCAAGTTTGGCCTGGACAATGCTCTCCTCCAGGTTCGGGAGACTGCCCGACGGACTAAAGCTCATGTCATGCTCGACCATGTCGCGACAAACGTATGCGAGGCACTCAATCACGGGTATCGCTACTAACGCCAAGAGTAGCGGCAAAAGACAGCGCTGCCTGCCATTCGATTCTGCCAAGCTGGGTTGATCAGAATTGAAAGTAGATGAATTCATTCTGCTCCGTCGCTCCAAACAGTATCGTCGCGTAAAATAGGCCAAGATAAAACAACGTTTGAGGCAGGGTAGACCACTTGGTCCACGGCTCCATGTCGTCCCTGTGGAATTGGTAGACTTGAACACAGATCAGCGGCGCGACAAGAACCATCAGTTCATAGCTGATCGTGAAATCAATCGCATTCCAGCTCCATTGCCGCAAGCTGGCCAGGCTGTATGTCAAGTCGACAACACGCGACATGTCTGCGGCGCGAAAGATGAGCCACCCGTAGCATGTCAATTGAAAGTACCCGAAGACTTTGAGCCAGAACATGGCCCCACGCCTCCGGACTGGCTCCTCGCGGCCCGACGAATCAAGAGAAACCAAACGAAAGCCAATCAGAAGGATTCCTTGATAGGCGCCCCAGGCCACAAAGTGGAGACTCGCGCCGTGCCACAACCCGCCTAGCAACATCGTTAAGGCCAAATTCCTGAGAGTCGCAAATTGTCCGCCTCGGTTTCCACCGAGTGGGATATACAGATAGTCTCGCAACCAAGCCGACAGGCTGATATGCCACCGCTGCCAAAAATCGCTTGGACTTGTTGCGAAATATGGGAGTCGAAAGTTTTCGCAAATGTCGAAGCCCAGGATCCTGGAGATTCCGCGTGCGATATCAGTATACCCGGAAAAGTCGCAATAAATCTGAAAGGCGAAGGCATACGTTGCGAGCAAGACAGTCAAGCCATCAGCTTGTGCATCGCTATAAACGATGTTGACCAGGATGGCGAGATTGTCCGCGATCACCAGCTTCTTGAAGAAACCGACGATTGCAAGTTGCAGGCCGCTCGTGGCCATTTGCACGGAGAACTGCCGCTGCCCAAGAATCTGCGGCAAAAGATGGCGTGCTCGCTCGATCGGGCCGGCAACGAGTTGCGGAAAGAAACTCACATAAAGCATGAAATCAAATAGATGGTCCGTCGCGGCCAGCTTTTTGCGGTAGACGTCAATCGTATAACTGAGAGTCTGGAATGTGTAGAAGGAGATGCCCACCGGCAAAATGATATTCAGCATGGGCAGGCTCACATCGAGCCCTAGCGCTGAAAGGCAACGCTGCAACGAATGGGAGAAGAAGTCAAAGTACTTGAAGGTGCCCAAGAGTCCGATATTGGTTGCAATGCTGGCGGCGAGAACGCGTTTGCGAATCCGTGGTGATTGTCCGCGATCAAGGAGTAGCCCGCATGAGAAATCGACTGCTGAAGACACCAAGAGCAAGCTTAAGAATCTCCAGTCCCACCATCCGTAGAAGATGTAGCTTGCCGCTAGGAGTAGCCAGTTCTGCTGGCGATGTGACAGTAACCAGTAGATTCCCGCCACCAGTGCGAAGAACACCAGAAACTCTGGAGAGGCGAAGTTCACGCGGAGGCTTCCGATGTCTGGGCAAGATAAGGTTTTCGCGGCGGGCTGGGACATCTCCGCCGGACGTGTGCGCCGTGTGCCGGCGGGATGACGACTGGCAAGCTACTCAAGATCAGAGTGGGACTCTGATCCAACTCCGCCCACGGCATGTCAGCTTGGATGCACTCAGCGAGCAGAGACGTCCGCAGGCCATTTTCCGCAGCATCCACCACTTGTTCAACGCCAATGCCACAGTTTCCACACATCCACTTTTGCGACCATGCCAAAAGGACGATTCCAGTCGCGGTTAGCTGCGGTATTGTTGGAACAGGCGGATTCCGCAGCGGACGATTTGGGATCGATCACCTCGCGTTCATCGCCGCAACGGTGCATTTATTGAGTCGCGTCCGTCCTTTTCTTTTTGATTGTTTAACCGTCTGGATCGTCGATCAGCTGTTGTAGGAGTTCGGCGTGTTCGGGCAGAAGCTTCGGCAGCCAGGATTCATCAATGAGGCCGATGCCGATCATGTCGAGCAAATGCACCTGATCTTTACGGCGATAGGAATTCAGCTTCATCCGCACAAGTGCCTCGAGTGACAGCACGTCGTAGTCATCCGATGGCTCGACTTCCGTCACGTCAGCCGAGAGCGCCGGATATTCGGGGCGCACTTTTTCGCCGGCGTACAACAGATGCACGGCGTCGCGCGGGCTCCCACCTGGTCCGTCGATGAAACAGTCAATTCCCATGAGTTCGTGGTGCGAAAAGCCGACGGCTTCGAGAGCCACTTTAACCGAGTCAAAGTCCGCACGGCGGACGAGAATGTCCACGTCCTGTGTGTTTCGAACCGCGGCTCTGTCAACACGAGCCACCCAGGCAGCAACTGCATTTCCTCCGGCAACTGCATACGGAATTCCGGCTTGCTTCAGGGCCGATGTCGCTCGAATGGCACGTTCGCGTACTGCTTCCACGGCTGCGATCATCCTTTCCCAAGAGAAGGGCTTCAGCTCAACCGGCATGGTAACTCCGAATGCTGTATTGCCTGTCGTCACTCAGCTCTGCTCAGGAACCGGCTGACGATGTTCGCGGGTTCGGGCAGTTCAGGTCATACCCTACGCGCCGCCAAGCGAAACATACGCCATCTGATTCCAGGCCGAAATAAAATCCTCGAAACTCAGGCCGTCAACCGTAGCTTCTTGCTTGCCGGTGATCCCATCCACGCACGGCCCATCCGAGACCAATCGTTGCAAAGCATCCCGCTGGCGTTCGCTTGACCATTGCTCAATCAACTCCGGTCGGTCCGCCAAGAGGCTCGTTGTGATTGCCAACGCTTGCGCCCCCCAATTGCTGGTTCCAGCAATAATGTTCCAGTCGGTCGCCACGCGGCACGCGATCCTGGCACCTGGGTCCGAGCCAATCCTGTCGACAATCACTTCCCATGGAATCGTGCCCATGCCGATTTCATTGCCTCCGTCGCCAATCCCAATTGTGCGAATGGTTCGGCTCGCGGGCGCATTCTCAAACAGTCGGTACAGCGGCGCGGAATACGAATCCAACACATGGCCCCGCATGTTGAAGGTGCAGCCACGATTCGCCGCTTCGGTGAGTTGCTCGAATTCCGCCCGTGGGGCTTCACCATCACGATGCTGAGCTTGCATCGATTCCAGAGTATGAGACGGGCCAACTCTCTCGATGCTGACAAGATCGGTCAGCCTTGGAACGAGACGATCGAAAAACTCGTCGATCCAATCTGCATCGACGTCATCGGGTGCTTGGATGATCGATCGAGCTTCGACACCGGCGATTTCGCCAGCAACTCGAATTGCGGCCGCGCAAAGCGAATCCGTAACGAGAAATGTCTCGATTCCGATCGATCGCAGTATTGCCGCCAAAACGATCGCACCCAACGGCCCATCAGTTTCAGCAGCCGACACGTCCCCCCGAGGCACAAAAAAACCGGTGACGATTGCCACGCGACCTGCGTTCATCAGCCTTTGAGCCGCACCAAGCAAATGTCCGGCACAGAGTGGCTCCGCCGATTTTGAGCCTGCGCGAACAGCCAATAGGCCTCGGCGAGCTGCGTCGACGTGCATGATTTCTTCGAGTCTGGTGGCAAGCTGATGCAAAATTTGCTCCCTGGTTGATCTTTGAATCACTCGTTTTAAGAATACCCGCCCTTCGCGGAATGGCGAGCACTTCGACCGCTTGGATTCCCGTTCGCTGCGTCGGCTTCCCACTGCTGAGAAGCCGATTTCTGCGAACATCCTGGTTTCGGGAATCAAGGCATTCACACTTCCAGCCGGTTGCTCATCAATTCAAACGGTGTCAGAATCCCCGCGATCAACGCTCGATTCGAGTGCGGTGTTTCGGCAAGGCACGGACAAACGATTCGTTCAATTCACTTCTGAATCGTCGGTTTCAGAGATTCCAAATGGCGGAAAAACTCTCTACATCAGAGATTCTCAATCAGATTCGATCAAGCGGTGCCGTGGGATCCGGTGGGGCAAGCGCTGCTCCGTCAGGTGATGCCGCTCCGTCAGGTGATGCCGCTCCGTCAAGTGACGCCGCGGCTTCCGATGCGACGGGATCCGTACCTACCAAGTCGAAAGTAACGAGCGCCGCAAAGGCTCCAGGCGCGCCGGCGAGTGTTCTGGATTCGATCCGTGCGAAGGGTGGCGGAGTCGCTGCGAAAGCACCATCGCCCAAATCGGCTGGGGATGCCGCTCCCAAGGGGGCATCCAGCATTTTGGATTCGATTCGATCAAAGGGTGGAAGCGCGGCACCAGCTTCGAAGCCGGTTGCCAAGAAACCTGTCCCGTCAAAACCCGCCGTGCCTGCTGGAGATTTGCCGTCTGCGGCTGACATGCTCAAAGCGGCTCGCGGTGTTGAGTCCGGGGTTTCAGCAGTTGCTGGGAAAACGGCATCGCCCGTGAAACCGCCTGCGGTTCGCATTAAGAAGCCTGCATCGACGGTGAAAACGTCGGATCGTCGGTCCGTTGCTGTCGCGGTGTTTTTTACGCCATTCGCGATGGCATGGTGGCTGTTTTCGGCGGCGTCAAGCGTGTTCTTGCTGGGGTGTGCTCGGTTCATGATGCCGAATGTACTCGTTGAACCGCCAACAAAATTCAAAATCGGTCCAGCGAGCGACTATCCGCCGGATACGGTCTCCACAAAATGGAAGGCAGCTCGCGGCGTTTGGGTTGTTAATACAGATCAGTATAACGGAAACCGCCTGATCTACGCCTTAGCTTCGGTGTGTACTCATTTGGGGTGTACTCCGGGCTGGCTGGAAGGTGAACAGAAGTACAAGTGTCCTTGCCACGGTTCCGGCTTCTATATCACGGGGATCAATTTCGAGGGCCCCGCGCCCCGTCCGTTGGAGCGAGTTGGAATTCGCATTTCGGAAGACGGAATGCTTGAAGTGGATAAGAGCAAAAAGTTTCAGGAAGAAATGGGGCAATGGGAAGATCCCGCGTCCTACTTCCAGGTCGGTTAGGTTTTTGGCTGCTTTCCAGCCAAACAGACGGAGTGATCACGTTCGATGTCTGTAGGTGACTACATTCGCAATTCGCAGATTTGGAAGAGCATCTTCCGTCATCCGGCTCCGTACGATCGGAGAAACCGGGTGATTGTGATGTTGACCAATTTCTTCTTGCATCTGCATCCGGTCAATGTCCGCCAACAAGGGATTTCGCTCTCGTACACTTGGTGCATGGGTGGGATTACGTTTTTCTTGTTTCTGGTTGAGACCATCACCGGCGTGCTCTTGATGTTCTATTACCGGCCAACTCTCGAATGGGCATTCAACGACATATTAGCCCTGCGCGATGTGGTCACTTTGGGGATTATGCGCGAAATTCATCGTTGGGGCGCGCATGCCATGGTGATCACTGTTTGGCTGCACATGTATCGCGTCTTTTTGACCGGCAGTTATAAACCGCCTCGGGAATTCAATTGGGTGGTTGGTGTGCTGTTGCTCGTGTTGACGCTGTTGCTTTCTTTCACCGGCTATTTACTTCCTTGGGATCAGTTGGCGATTTGGGCGATCACGGTCGGCTCAAATATGGCACGCGCCACGCCGTTTCTGGGGCACGAAGGTCCCGGTTATCAGATCCTCAATATTGGCGGTTACGACCTCATTACGAATGCCTCGGATGCGAGGTTTATTCTGTTGGGCGGGAGGTTCGTCGGCGAGGAGACGCTGAACCGCTTCTATATTCTCCATTGCGTGGCGATTCCGCTCGTAGTCGCGACGCTGATTGCAATTCACTTCTGGCGTGTTCGCAAAGATGGTGGCATTAGTCAGCCGCTGTAAGCCACATGGGATCTTGGCGAACAACCAATTGCACCTCTGGATTGACGGTGTAACAGGATGCATGGGAAAGAACTGACCGAACATGTCGTTTTTGGGCTTGGGTGGATCTACTTGATCCTCGTGGTCATGAACGCTGCATGGACTGTCCGCAGTTACAAGAGCCGTCGGCATTTCGAGCTACCCGAAGTTTTCGGTGGGGCTGAAGTTCCGACCGCCGGCATTTGGGCCGCCTATACCGCGATCTTGATGATGATTGCGACGGCTCACTTTACCGGCGCCAGTAATCCAGACGATTTCCTGCTCACGATGCCGGATGTGATTCGGAACTGGATTAATCTGATGGCGAATCCCGTCAGTTTCTTCGCCGCGTCAACAGGCCTGTTTTGCCTGATGATCATGTTCCGTCGGTGGCTCGTGCAGGACCACATCGGCTGGTTGCTCCTGAACGCATCGCTGGTGTTTACGGCATTGAGCATGACGGATTACGACTTTCGACAGATTGTCGGCAAGCCGGACAACGTGCCGATTGTCGCCATGCTTTTCATTGTCGGGTTCTTCACTTGGCTGTATTTCAAGAAGGCCGTCGAAAACGACGACCGAATCGACCAGGGCCGACCGCTGCTTGAGCAAGAAAACAACGAGAAGGTCTTGGTATGGCCGGACCTCGTCTATACCGAACTCATCTGCATGGTGGTGGTTACAGCCGGGTTGGTGTTATGGGGCATCGCCTTGCAGGCTCCGCTTGAAGAGCCGGCGTCGTCGGTCAAGACGCCGAATCCCTCGAAGGCGCCTTGGTATTTCTTGGGCCTGCAAGAAATGTTGGTGTACTTCGATCCGTGGCTTGCGGGTGTCGTGCTTCCCAGCATTATCTTGGTGGGACTGATGGCCATCCCCTATATCGACTTCAACAAGCTCGGCAATGGATACTACACCTTCAACCAGCGCAAGTTCGCTGTCATCACATTCATGTTTGGGTTCTTGCCCTTGTGGGTTGCGATGATCATTTTGGGCACCTTTCTTCGAGGGCCGAACTGGAACTTCTTCGGCATCTACGAGTTTTGGGATGTGCATAAGCTCGAAGCACTGAATAACGTCAACTTATCGGAATACCTTTGGGTGTATTCACCACTGAACTCGATGTTCGGTGGGTTGCCGACCGCCCCTGCGGGTGCAGGAGCGTTGGAAGGCGCCGGCTATATCTTTTTGCGAGAAGGGTTGGGGATTGTCTTGGTCCTGATGTACTTCTTCGCCTTGCCGCCAATCTTGGCCGGAACCGTGTTTCGTAGGTTCTATCTGCGGATGGGTTTCTTGCGATTCATGGTGCTGGCCAATCTCGCTCTGTGGATGGCTTCGTTGCCGATCAAGATGGTTTTGCGATGGTCGGTCAACATGAAATACATTGTCGCGATCCCCGAATACTTCTTTAACATCTAGCGTACTGACGGATCATGCCAGCGACTGAAAAGTTCTCGCGAAATCTGAAAACGCTGCACGTCGTGTTTGCGGCGAGTTGTCTTGCGCTGTTGGTCGCGACCGTCTGGATGATGGCTGCCGATCACTCGGATGAATGGCGAGACTATCAGAAGAAGAATTTCTTACTACTGGAGAAAGCGCGAGCCCGCAAACTGACACTTGCCGAGAATGCGCTTGATCCGCGGAAGCGGGAAGATGTCCAAAAAGATCTGAAGGAAGCCGAGGACAAGCTCGTCGAAGTTCAAGCCAAACTGGAAGAGTTGGATTCCGAGATCACCACCATTGCTCAACAGGAAGATCTGAAAAAGCGGGAGCAACGTGAACTGAACGCACTGACGGGAGTCGCCAAGGCGAATTACGATTTGGGGATTCGGGACAATCTGCCTCCTGCCGAAATGGCGGTCCTGTTCGAAAAGTTCCAGGAGAAGCAGTCCGCCGTCAATACGGTGACGAAGGAGCTTCAAGAAGCGACAACACGGCTAGCAGCCAAGAGACGCGAAGCCGGGGAAGTCACGAAGACGCGAGACCATTGGAAGGTCGAGCAACTTGGGACTCAGCGCGAACTGGATCTTCTCGAAGCTGCCGTGACGTCCATCGCGCCCACGGGGTTTCTGGATCGCACGAAACGCACGATCATGGAGTGGCCGATCATTGACGGATTCAATTCGCATTTGAAGATCCAGCAGGATTGGTTGCCGAAACTGCGGATCAAGCTGGGGATGTCCGAAACCGCACGATTCGACCGTTGCCGGACTTGCCACCTCAATATCGATACTACGGAAACCGGAGGCGTACCCGCGTTTCCCTTCGGTCATCCTGGTTCGGACGATGTCGACGTTTGGCTTGCGAAGAACGAATTCCCGCAACCGTTTGCAACGCATCCTCATCCGGAACTCTACAGCACCGCGTCGAGCCCACATCCGGTGGAGAAATTCGGCTGCACCATTTGTCATGACGGCAACGGTTCCGGAACGAGTGTTCAAAACGCGGAACACTCGCCGAATGATCCGCATATGGGTGAGGAATGGACCGAGCATTACGCTTGGAAATCAAATCACTTCTGGGAATACCCGATGCAGCCCAGCCGGTTTGTCGAGTCTTCCTGCATCAAGTGTCATCACAACGTGACCGAACTTGGCGTGAACAAGAAGCATGGCGCGACGGCCCCCAAAGTCCACAAGGGCTTTCAGTTAATACAAAAGTACGGTTGTTTTGGATGCCACGAGATTCACGGGTACGACGCCGGAAAACCGATCGGGCCGGATATCAGGTTGGAGCCGCAGACGGAGGCGCAAGCCAAGGCTGTTGCAGAAGATAAGAATCAAGTTGCGGGGCAAATGCGAAAGGTTGGCCCCGCGCTGACGAGTATTGCTCAGAAGTCAACCAAGGCATTTATCCAACATTGGACGGAACTGCCGAAGAGATTCCGTCCGTCCACGCGGATGCCGCAGTTTTTCGGACTCACGAACCAGCAAGACTTTTATGCAAAGTCGGTTCAACCTGCTGAGATCGCTGCAATTTCTCAGTATCTCGTCAGCAAGAGCCGTGACATTGAGTTGCACAAACCGGCAGCGGAATACAAACCTAGTCGCGATGCGGGCAAGAAGGCCTTTATGGAACAAGGCTGCATGAATTGCCATCAGCACAAGGCGATCGACACCTTCAAGCCGGACTTCGGTCCAGACCTTTCGCGGATTCACGAGAAGATTCGTCGCGAGCCCGCCGCAGACGGGGACCCACCTTTCAGCAATTGGCTTTACACATGGATTCGTGATCCAGAGCGCCATCATCCACGCACTAAGATGCCGGACTTCTTCTTGGATCCCTTTAAGGATCCGACTGGAAATGTGATCGATCCGGCGGCGGATATTGTCGCATTCCTTCTTTCGCAAGGTGAACCGGGTAACTTCCAGGAGATTGAAGCCGCGCCGTATCTCGGGGCCGAGTTGGATGATGAGTTCACTCAGGAAGAAGCAGTTGCGTTGCGACTGGAGTCCGCACGTGGCGTTCGCGTCATCAGCGTGATTCCCATTAGCCCTGCGGCTCGAGCGGGTCTTGCACCCAATGACATCATCCTCAAAATCGATGACGCAGCGGTGAACAATAAAGCCGCCGTGGACTCTTTCCTGGAGTCGTCGGAAGTTGGCGCGACGGTCGCGATCGAAATTCTTCGCGGCGATGCCCGGCAGACAATCGAAGTTAGTTTGGACGATTCTCTCAATGATCTGACCCGCCTGTTTCTGTCGAAAACGCTGACTCGCGATGACATCCAGAGCACGCTTTCGAAATCGAGCTATACGCTTAACGGAGCCGGTATCAAGGGTGACGAAATTGAGCTGGCTTATGTGGCCACGGTTCACGGTTCGAAATTGTCCGGCTCGGTGAAGTCGGTTCAGGATGCAACGGAACTTAATCAAGCGCAACTCGAATTCGATGTGAGCCAATCGGCTCCGATGAAAGCGGGCGATTTGATCTATTGGAATTTCGGTCGCAACTTCGGTCGCACGAGCACCGTGAAAGCGATCGATTCGTCGACTCGGGTTGCAATACTCACGGAAGACTTGCCGAAGCCTATTCGAGTCGGGGACGAGTTTTACGTGCAGCCGCAGACTCTTCGTGTGTCCTTCGATCAAGCGAACCCGGTTCTCGGCGAGAATCCTCAATGGGTGTGGCAGACTGGAGCGAATCAAAACTCGGTCTTGCAAGTCGACAGCATAAAGGTTGACGGAAACGAATGGGTGTTGACGATTAAGTCGCGATTCCCCAGTCGAACACCAGTCGCCGGTGACCAGCTAGTGATTTCCGGCGTCATTACTGAAGAGATGAAGCAGAATTACGTTGGTCGTCGAACGATTTCACGTTACGGCTGCTACGCGTGTCATACGATTCCAGGGTTTGAGGAAGCTCGACCCATCGGTACCACATTGCAAGATTGGGCTCGCAAGGACACCAGTAAACTGGCGCTTGAGCATATCGCCGAATATCTCCATCACCACGGAGAAGAAAGTCATTCACATCACAGCACCAAAGAACGTGCTGAACGTGCAATTGCCAAGGCGCAAGCGGGTGGCCTCGACAAGGGTGAGTTTGCTTCAAAGGAAGAGGAAGACCGCGAATTGAGTGTGGCTTTCTTCTACGAGAACCTGTTGCATCACGGGCGACCGGGTTTCATTTGGCAGAAGTTGCGGCAACCGCGTAGCTACGACTTCAAGAAGATTGAGACCAAGGGTTATGACGAACGGCTCCGGATGCCCAAGTTTCCGTTGACCGACGAAGAAATCGAAGCCATTTCTACCTTTGTGTTGGGATTGGTCGCCGAGCCACCTGCGGCCGAGTACCTGTATCGACCAACCGGTGCCGCTCATGACCGTATCCAGGGCGAACAGGTCTTGGACAAGTTCAACTGCACCGGCTGTCATATGGTCGATCTTCCGGTCGTGCGTTTTGCTCAAGGCGATCTTAGTCAACTGAACCTGTCGCAACTGCGGGACGCGGACCACCCCGAAGCTTTGGAAATGATGCTCAAGCTGCGACCGCCGCAGAATGCACATACCGGACAACGACACCTATCCATTTTCGCCTTCGAAAAGTGGCTCCGCAAATACAAGGATACTGAAAACCACAGTGACGAAATGAAATCGCAGTTGCGTAAGCTGCGGGCGAATGGAATCACACCGCGAAAACTCGCAGAAGCTGTCGAGATTTTCGGCAGTCGCGATCTCGAATCGTTGATTGACGATATGGGTGAGGACTCTCGTGCCAAGGAGTCCTACCGTAAAATACAGAGTTTTGTGTCAACTCACGGTCCTGCGATGCGTGACGTGATTGGTACGCAGGTCATTGAGTTCCGAGGCTTATTGAACTCGGCCGCAAATCCGGAAGACCCGGAGTACGATCAATTCAATAGCTACCAACTTTGGGATACGCTTGAACTGGACGTGCCGCAGGCCAACGGCAAACCTGTGAAGCGGCAGATGTGGCCGTCGAGTACAATTGGTTTTGCACCGTCCGAGTTTGTGTCGGAACAGCCGGCCCGCGGCGGCAAGTACGCCGATTGGCTGACACGACATCTGAAGGAAGAGACGTCGGCTCCAAATCTCGGCTTTGTCTGGCAGCGAGTTCCACCGCCGCTCTACCAAGAAGGCTTCAAGGTCCAGACGAATTGGTTGTACCGCTTCTTGAAGAATCCCTACCGCTTGCGTCACTTCACGGTCTTACGCATGCCTCGGTTCAACTTGAGCGATGGCGAAGCGAAAATCCTCGCAAACTATTTCGCCGCATACGACGACACGTCATATCCGTATCAAAATGTTCCGCAGCGGGAGCTGCCGTATCTTCAGAAGCAAAACTTGGAACTCGCCGGTCACCTTTCCAGCAACGGCAAGTATCTGTCGGATTCTTGGAAGGTCTTAAACAGCAAGACCTGTGTCGGTTGCCATACGGTTGGCGGACGGGTTTATCAAAAATCTTCGGACCCGAAACAGGTTCAAGGACCGGACTTGCAACATGTCGCAAGTCGGCTGCGTCCCGAATGGACACAGTTGTGGCTCTACAAGCCGCAATGGATTACTCCGTACACAAGCATGTTGGCTCCGTTTGCTAAGAATCAGCCCGGTTACAAGAGCGTGCTCAATGGCGATCCAAAGCTTCAGACGATCGCTCTCCGCGATGCGTTGATGAACTATGATCGGCTACTTGAGCAAGACGGCAAGACGCCCCAGCTTCTTCCTTTGGACGCGAGTGTTGAGAAGCCGAAAAACTGATACGTCCGGCGAGGATCGAATTATGAATTACCGTCTGATCACACACGCAATTCCAGGTGCGATATTGCTCGGCATCGGCATTTACGGTTGCGGTGGCGGAGCATCGATCGAGCCGACAGTTACGATCAAGCTCGCGGAAGTTGAAGAGATCGTCGCCAAGACAGGAACGGCGGATGCAGTGGCCGCGAAAGGATTTGGGACGTTTAGTGGCCGAGTCGTATTCAGCGGTACAAAACCGAGTTCCGCCGCGCTCTTTGCCAAGGGGTCGGCACCTAAGGACGGAACGGTTTGCGCTGCGGACGGAGACCTTCCAAACGAAAGCTTATTGACGCCGAATGGCGATGGTGTTCAAAACGTGTTCATCTACATCCGGCGAGTCCCGGACGGGAACTTCGGATCGTTTAAGGTTCCAGCGGATTTCGTTTTCGACCAGGAAAAGTGCGTCTTCAAACCTCACGCTTTGATTGTGCCTTGTGATTTCCAATTGCCAATTTGGAATAGCGATCGGATTCCCCACAACACCAATACGAAGCCGGTGAAAAACAACCCCTTCAACCGTTTGTTGCCCCCAGACACGAAATCCAGCAGCACAACGCTCGTTTATACCAAGGTGGAGTCCGAGCCCGTGTCGGTGGGATGCGACTACCATGCTTGGATGCAAGCCTACCACCTGCCGGTGGATCATCCCTTTGCTGCTTTGACGGACGAGAATGGTGCATTCAAGATCGAGGGTCTGCCGTCCGGCACGCATCAGTTTCAAGTCTGGCACGAGTCTGCTGACGGTGGCTATATCGAGCGAGGCATGAAAGTTGCAATTCGAGCCGACGAGTCGACTGAAATGACAATCACCTACGATTCATCAAAGCTCAAGTAGAAAACTGGAAGTTGGAGTCAACTGGTGAGCCTTCGTCATACACAGCTAATCTGTATTCTTTTAGCAGCACCGTTTGTTGCGGGTTGTGGCGAGCAGCCCAACGCAGCATTCGTGTGGAGCGAGCGCACGCTGTCTTTGATGCCGGAAGCTCAGCGTGGTTTTCGTGCCGAGAAGATTCCCGGTGTCCGCAAGTGGGTCGACGACAATTTCGGAACGCCCACCGATTTACTGGCTTGGCAACGGCTTCCTGTCAATTGGGGAGGCTTCGAAGGCGTCGTCGTTGAAAAGCCGACCGATGCCCCAGTCGTCATGATCAAGGTCAGCTTTAGTGAAGACGTTCCAGCGACGGGCGAGACTGAATTGACCTGGCTGTCCGGAAAGGCTGCCGGAACTGCGATTACGATCCTGGGATTCGACTCCGAAAGTAGCCGAATCAGCGCGGAATTGAGCGGTGAACTCCCAGAAGTTGGTGACACCTTTGTGCTGGATCTCGGTCATCAATTGAAACAGGGCCGGATGGTTTACGCCGAGCATTGCGTCCATTGCCATGGCACGAGCGGTGACGGGGATGGGCCGACCGCGAAGTACTTGAATCCGAGGCCTCGCGATTATCGGCTGGGACGCTTCAAGTATAAGTCGACGATCGACGCCGCGCGGCCGACTCGAGACGACCTGAATCGCATCATTAAGCACGGGGTTCCCGGCACGTATATGCCGTCATTCTTGCTGCTTGGGGAAAGTGAAACTCGGGCGGCGGTGGAGTACGTCCGCTGGTTGTCGATGCGCGGGGAATTCGAGCGTCGACTGTCAGCGGAACTGGCAGGCGAATATTCCACCAAGGCCTACAAGAATAAGCTGCGAGGCGACACGACACGCGAAGAGATACTGGCCGAGTTGAAGCAGGTTCTTACAGAGGACATGGTCGGAATTGTCGACTCGTCTTCAAAAGAGATCGCTGCCGCTTGGGAAGAATCGCACGATGGCGTTAGCGGAACGGTCACTTCGTTTCCCGAGGAAGCAAAGGCTGACGAATCCGCTCCTTCAGGACCACGTTCCTTCGAAGTAGAACTGGACGGGACGCCGCGCGAGGGGGCGCATCAGCTGATTCATGTGCTGGATGGCAAGCTTAAAAGTAGAAAGCTGAAAGTCATCAGCCGGGATGCGGAAGCCAACAAGTTGTCGGTCGATTTCGGGAAAGTGGGTGGTTTGTCGGACGGAGACCGCTTTCGGTTCGATCCCAGCCGTGCGATTCGCGAAGGACTGATTCCTGTCGCTCCGCGCGTTGCTGATTCCGCCGAGTCCAGAGATATTGGACGGAAGTTGTTCATGTCGAAGGAAGTCAAGTGCGTCAACTGTCATGGCGCGTCGGGGCGCGGAAATGGACCGCAAACTCACGACTTTGCCAAGAATTCGAACGATGACAACAAGTTGTTCCCCGAACCAGGATTGCACGATGTTTGGGGGAATACAGTCCAACCGCGCGATTTAACTTCCGGAATCTATCGTGGCGGGCGGCGACCGATTGACATTTATCGTCGAATTCGCGGTGGGATTACGGCCTCGCAAATGCCGCCGCATGGCGAAAACATCTTAACCGACGAGCAGGTGTGGCACGTGATCAACTACGTCCTCAGCATTCCCTTGGAAAGCAAGTAGCAGTGTCAAAGTTCTGGCCAATCTTCTTTATGTTCTGGGCTGTTGTGGCTGTGGTCTTGTGCCTTGTCGCGCCCAGCATGAATTGGTGGTTTCCCGGCAATAATGCCGAGGCAGCCTCGACCCTGGGCACACGTATCGATGACTTGTTTTATCTCATTCTGGTCATCGTGACGGTGACGTTTGTCGGCACTCAAATCGCGTTGGGTTACGTGCTTTGGAAAGGGGCTGACAATCGTGATGAGAAAGCACACTTCACGCATGGCAGCCACAGCTTGGAAGTGATTTGGACCATCGTGCCGTCCGGGATTCTGCTGTTTATCGCGCTTTATCAAATGGATGTCTGGGCGGAATATCGGGTGATCTCCAAGTTCCCTGCGGATGCCGTGGCACAGCCTGTCGCGGATGTGACGGCTCGACAGTTTGAATGGCGGATTCGCTATCCCGCTCCGGGTCGAAAGTTCAAGAGTCAGGCCGATATTCGAAAGTGGTTACGAGTTCCTGAAGCGGGCGATTTACACTACCCGAATGAACTTTGCGTGCCGACCACTCGCAATGTTTTGTTTTACCTACGCAGCGGCGATGTCCAACATGCGTTCTTTTCACCCGAGCTTCGGGTCAAGCAGGATGCGGTCCCAGGAAAAGTCATTCCGGTTTGGTTTAATGCCACAAAGCGTGGCGAATACACATTGCTGTGCGCCGAACTGTGTGGCTGGGGTCATTACAAGATGAAGGCCAGAATACTCGCCGTTCCCGAGAACGAGTATCGACAGTATTTGCTAAACCTGCAGAAAGAGCTTGCGGATGATGGCTTCGACGAAGATGCACCCGAGTCCGATGAATAGAAACGAGGTGCCAAGGTGAGCACAACCGAAGCCACAATCCATCATGCCGAACACGGACATCATGAACCGGGTTTGATCGCAAAGTACGTGTTTTCGACCGATCACAAAATGATCGGGCTTCAATTCTTACTGACGACCATGTTCATGTTGTTGGTCGGTGGTGCCTTGGCGCTGGCGGTCCGTTGGCAATTGGCATTTCCCTGGGAAAGCATGCCCTTGGCCGGCAGGCTCTTTGCTGGTCAGGGCGGCCAGATCTCGCCCGAGTTCTACACAATGCTGTTCACCATGCATGCCACGGTGATGATCTTCCTCGTCATTATTCCGATTCTCGCGGGAGCGTTCGGGAATTTCCTGATCCCGTTGATGATCGGTGCGGACGACATGGCGTTCCCGAAGCTCAACATGCTCAGCTACTGGTTCATGTGGCCGGCAATTCTGTGTTTTTCGCTGAGCTTCTTTGCTGGCGGCGAATTCATGAATTCCGCACCAGCCGCCGGTTGGACCTCTTACCCGATTCTGTCGGCCATCATGGACGCCGCGCCTGGGTCCGGTCATGCTCAAACGTTTTGGTTACTCGGGCTGACGTTTGTGGGTGTTTCGTCAATGATGGGTTCCGTCAATTACTTGACGACCATCATCAACATGCGTGCTCCCGGAATGACGCTGTTCCGGATGCCAATGACGATTTGGGCGATGTTCATTACAGCAATCTTGCAAGCGTTCGCGCTACCGGTACTGACCGCAGCAGGTTTCATGCTGTTATTTGATCGCGGTTTGCCGGGCGGTTTGCAAACGTGTTTTTTCATTCCCGCGGATCTGGTGATTAACAATTCGTCGCCGACGGTGGGTGGTGGGCAGCCGCTGCTGTGGCAACACCTGTTTTGGTTTTATTCGCACCCAGCCGTTTACATCATGCTGTTGCCGGCCATGGGCATGGTCTCGGACATGTTGTCGGCGATGTCGAGGAAGCCGCTGTTTGGCTACAAGCCGATGGTCTATTCCATGGCGGCCATCGCCGGACTCGGCTTCATTGTCTGGGGACATCACATGTTTACCAGCGGTATGAATCCGGCACTCGGCATGACGTTCATGACATCGACAGTCATGATTGCGTTGCCGTCCGCGATCAAGACCTTCAATTGGATCGGCACGATGTGGGGCGGAAAGCTCCAATTCAACACTGTGTTGCTGAATAGTGCTGGGTTCGTATCGATGTTCGTGGTTGGAGGCTTGAGCGGCATCTTCATGGCTGCCGTGCCCGTCGATATCTACATTCACGACACGTACTTCATCGTCGCTCACTTTCACTACGTGCTGTTCGGTTCCACTTTGTTCGGCGTGTTTGGTGCCATCCATTTCTGGTTTCCGAAGATGTTCGGCAGGCTGATGAATGACACTGTGGGCAAGTGGCATTTCGCGTTGACGTTCATCGGATTCAACGGCACGTTCTTTCCGATGCACTTGTTGGGCGTGGCCGGCATGCCGCGGCGATATGCGGATCCGTACCTGCACCCGTATCTCGAACACCTGCTCCCGATGAATCAATTCATCACTGCGTGTGCAATCCTAATGGGATTCGCGCAACTCCTGCTCATTGGCAACTTCCTTTATAGCTCGAAGTTTGGAAAGAAAGTGGGGCGGAATCCTTGGAATGCGAACGGCATCGAATGGATTGCGCCGTCACCACCTGGTCACGGCAATTTCGACATTCCGCCCGTCTGCTATCGCGGCCCCTACGAGTATTCTTCGCCGCTAGTCGAGGGACGTGATTACCTGATGCAGAATGAGTATCTCGGGGACGTTAAGCACACCGCTGAAAAAAGCTCCGAATCGACTGCAAGCCACGACACCTAGAGTAGATCAGTTTTGACCGACCTTCATGTCATCGCCATTCACGGAATACAGACCTTGGCTTCACCGCGTTGCCGTATCAACGGCAGCGTTGGCTTTGGTGCCGATTGTGATCGGTGCCTTGGTGACGACATTGCGCGCGGGAATGGCGTTTCTGGATTGGCCGAATTCCGACGGACATAACATCTTCCTGTATCCCTGGCTGATGTCTGCGGGTGACAAATTCATCGAGCATGGACATCGACTCGCCGGCATCTTGATCGGCATTGGTGCCATCGCTTTGACAGTCGTCTTATGGACGTGGGAATCGCGTGCTTGGGTCAGATGGATCGGACTAGGGGCGTTATTGTGTGTCATCGTTCAAGGCTTGCTCGGTGGCATGCGCGTGCTGCAAAACGACCAGTCGTTCGCGATGATTCATGGGGTGTTTGCCGCTTGTGTCTTCAGTCTCTTTGGCGCAGTCGCGTTGTTTACGAGCCGTGGATGGATCGAGTCGCAACCCGAAGGGGTTCCCATTGACGTGAGTCATCTGAAGCCCTTCGTCCTGGTGGTTCCCGTTGCGGTTTTCGGACAGTATTTGCTCGGTGGAATGATTCGGCATCTCGGGTTTGGCCTCCACGAACACTTCGGGTTGGCGTTTCTCGTGTTGCTGCTAGCTTTGTTCGTTGCGGCAAAATGTTATGGAGTTCATGTCCCGGTGATCCGAAAGTCCGCATGGCTACTTGTCTTTGCAGTCGGACTACAAGTGATGTTGGGGCTGGCGACGTGGGTTTTGAAATACGGGTTTCCGACGGTTGGCTTTGTGGCCGTGCATGATTCGTGGCAACAAGTGACATCCCGAACCGTGCATACGGTGTTTGGGATGTTCGTATTGCTGACCGCCGTGCTGCTTTGTCTTCGTGTTTTTCGAATTGATTATCTCGTGCGGTCTCGCTGCTTCACTCCCGATTCGCCGGGTGGCACGCCTGCCTTGGGAGGACTGAAATGAGAACGGTGGATTCCGTAGCCTGTTCCTCGACGACAGTTACGCCTCGTGTCATTACGTTGGCGCGGCTTGCGGATTTCGTCGAATTGACCAAACCGAAGATCGCGGTGATGGGCTTGCTGGTTGTTGCGATTGGCTATGTCCTCGGGAACATTGGTGCTGTTCATTGGCAATCGCTATTTCAAGCACTCTTTGGGATCGGCTTAATTGCGGTTTCATGCAGTGCCCTCAATCAATACATCGAGCGTCACAGCGATTTGCTGATGCAGCGCACCGCCAATCGTCCGATTCCAGCCGGTCGAATTCACCCGAACGAAGGTTTGGTTTTCGGAATGACGTCTGGGGTCGCCGGTGTTGTGTTGCTGTTTGTCTACACAAACTGGTTGACGTCCGTGCTGGGGGCCGCAACTCTCATCGCGTATGTCGGAGTTTATACACCGCTCAAGAAACGGACGTTTTTCTCAACGGTGATCGGTGCGGTGGCGGGCGCGATGCCTCCCGTGCTGGGTTGGACCGCTGCGGGCGGTTCCCTCGGTGTGGAGACGCTCTTACTGTTTTCGATACTGTTTCTGTGGCAATTCCCACACTTCATCTCGATCGCTTGGCTGTATCGCGTCGACTATGCGTCCGCCGGTCTCCGAATGTTGCCGGGAGTAATCCCGCGTCGAGGTGTCGCGGGCGCGTTAGCCGTCGCTTATGCCCTGGTTTTGATACCGGTCACAATTCTACCGCGACTGCACACGATGGCCGGTGATTATTATGCCTGCGCTGCCTTGGTTTTCGGCTGCGTGTACCTGATCGCCAGCGTCGGCTTTTGGATTAAAGAGA
>JAQBZS010000659.1 GCA_027622115.1 Planctomycetota bacterium
TTGGCGGGATGACGTTCTTGATGAATCCAACTCCAACGCCCGCCAAATCTGAAATCCGTAAGCCTGACCCCGGAATGCGATACCAACTTTGCACCACTTGACGACGTACGACGGGGCAGTGTCTTGAACCCCCTTCGGGCATCGGACAAGATTCGCCGCCCATTCGGCAACTTCGGGCCAATTTTTCCAATCCTCGCAATTGATTCCATGTCGTTGAAACTGACGGATATTGAAAAGTCGTATCTACAACCGGACGGTTCGCGGGTGCCGATCTTGTCGATTGATCGCTATTCGCTGGCTGCCGGTGAGCAAGCCGTGCTGGTCGGATCGAGTGGCGGCGGCAAAACCACGCTACTCAACGTGATTTCTGGGATTACGACGCCGGACAGTGGGAGCGTCGAAGTCGACGACCTCAATCTCACTCGGCTGCCCGAGGTCGCTCGTGATCAGTTTCGAGCCGAACGCATCGGCTTCGTGTTTCAGACCTTCAATCTGTTGCCCGCGTTTTCGGCACTCGAAAACGTGCTGCTGGGCATGAGTTTTTCCCGCAGTAAGGTCGACCGAAACTACGCGGTGGAATTGCTGAAACGCGTGGGACTGGGGCATCGACTGGGCAATCGTCCCGGCCAACTTTCGGTCGGCGAACAGCAACGCGTCGCGGTCGCCCGAGCACTCGCCAATCGGCCGTCGCTGTTGTTGGCGGACGAACCGACGGCCAACGTGGACGTAGCCAATCAAGAAACGGTGCTCAAACTGATTCGCGAGGCGTGTACCGAACATGACGTGTCGCTGCTGCTGGTGACGCACGCTCAGGAAGTCGCCGCGGCATTTGATCGAGTCGATCAGTTGGCGGACTTCAATAAGCCGGGTTCGGGGGCCGCGATGTCGCATGTGGGCATGGACGGCGGACCGAGCGACCGAAGCGTATCAAGTGCTGGAGACGCCTCCCGATGAGTCTTGTGTCAATTGCGTGGAAGAGCATTCGGCAACGAGGACTTGCGTCTTCGCTCACCGCTTTGAGCGTGGCTCTGGGTGTGATGCTGATGGTGGTCGTGTTGGTGATCTTTGGGGTGCTCGACCGCACATTCAGCCAAGACGCATTCGGCTATCACTTGATCGTCGGCCCTAAAGGCAGCGAACTGCAAATCGTGATGAGCACTGTGTATCGCATCTCGCCGCCGGTCGAAAACGTGCCGTACCAGTTCTATCTCGACCTCCAGAACCACCCCAAGGTCAAGGAAGCCGTGCCGATCGCGCTCGGCGATTACACCGAAGAAGGCGGCTTTCCGATTGTCGGCACGATCTCGCGGTACTTCGAATTGCCATACGCGCACGAGCGAGTCTTCCACTTCCAAACCGACGACAGCATGAAAATGACCGGCTTGTTCGACGCCATCATCGGCTCGCAAGTGGCACAGAAGAATGGCTGGACCGTGGGTTCGACGTTCCAACTCGTGCATGGCGGCGCGGAATCCGACCACGTGCATGACGAGAAATTCACGGTGGTCGGCGTGCTGTCGCCCACCGGCACGCCGAACGATCGCACCGTCTTTATCAACTTGGAAGGCTTTTACATGATCGCCGGCCACGACAAACCGGTCGATGAAGCTCGGCGAAGATGGGTGGATTATTACGGTGAAGCGAGTGCTCTGACGAACTTCGATCCACCCGCCAAGAAATTCGCCGCCGAAATGGAGGCCGAAGCGATCGCACACGCGAACGAGCCGCCCGGCACGCCTCCGCATCAGCATCACCATGAAACACCGGTGGTCATGAAAGAGGTCACGTCGATTCTGCTGCTGATGAAGGATACCTACGACTCGATCGTGTTTGCCCAAAAGATGAGACGCGGGACTCAGGCACTGGCCGTCAACCCCATCCGCCCGATGATGGAACTCAAGGAAAAGGTGCTCGGCAATATTGAGAAGGTGTTGTTGGTGCTGACCGTGGTGATCATCGCCGTGTCGGGAGTCGGCATTTTCGTCAGCATCTACAACTCGATGAGCGACCGTCGCCGCGAGATTGCCATCATGCGAGCCTTGGGTGCGCGTCGCAGCAGCGTGTTTTCGATCATCCTGGCCGAGTCCGTTTTGCTGTGCTTTGGCGGCGGCGTGTTGGGGCTGTTGATGGGCCATGGGTTGGTGTTCATCGCCGCGCCGATCATCGAAGCCGAGGCCGGAATACTCATCGATCGTTTTTCGTTTGAGGCGATCGAGTTGGTTCTAGTACCGTCGTTGTTGGTCTTGGCGTCACTCGTTGGATTCGTGCCGGGGATTTCCGCCTATCGCACGGACGTTGCCAAGTGTCTTTACAACTGATGCCGTTGAAGGGAGAGATAGGGTGGATGAATTATCTCGCCGATCGACTCAATCCGTCGTATAACACAGGAACCGGCGGCAAATGGCGTTGCGTGACGATTTCAGCTTGTGATTGTCGTCGGGAAGCGCAGGATCTCGGAGTTCCTGACCCCGTTTTTGTTTAACCGCACGCCGTAGGCACGCGCGTTTGGGCTCAGCAATGATGTGCAAGACTGCCCAAACGCGCGTGCCTACGGCGTGCGGTTAAACGAGCCAACTTCGATCGCGAAGAGTACACCACACTGCTGATTCGGATTCTTCCAATTTTTCGGGAATTGACGGTTCGAGGATTCTTCATGTCAAACGTATCTGTTTCGAATTGGGGTGAACCCGCACCCAAGCCCATTTCAGCCACGTCGACTCCGTCAACATCTTCGCCGTCGGCCATGCGTACCGACTCGTCTCGACAGTTCAACGAATTCGATTACCGCCCGGTTCCAGTCTTGGCTCCCACCGCCGCGGCATTGGGAGTCGGCGCCGCCACAACATTTATGAGCATCTTTGGCGTGGTGATTGGCTTTCTGGCCGTGGTCTTGGGACTGATCAGCTTCTTCAAGATTCGCGCGTCTCGGGGTGAACTGAGCGGCAAGGGCGTCGCACTCACCGGAGTTGTGTTGGGGCTGACGCTTTCGACGATTGGGTCAGTCCTGCATGCCTACGAATACGTCCACGAACTACCGGAAGGCCACATTCGAGTTCACTTTCCGACCGACATCTCGCGCAAGCAATTCGTCGCCAAGCAGGGAATGATGGCACTGCATCCCGATGTCGAGCCCTTCGTGGGCCAGAAGATCTTCATCAAGGGCTGGATGTGGCAAACGCAACAATTGGACCAGCTCAAGACGTTTGTCCTGCTCAAGGACAATGGCGAGTGCTGCTTTGGCGGGACGCCGAAACCGTGGGACATGATGATGGTGGTGATGGCGGACAACAAAACCACACGTTCCTATTCGGGTATGGTGTCCGTTGCGGGTACACTCCGCATCGCGGATCAGCTCACGCCGGAAGGTCCGGTGTATTTCTTGGACGCCACGGAATGTGGCCCAGCTCGAACGAGTTTTTGAGATGACCATGACATCTTCTCGTTGTGCGATTGGTTTGGCGATTGCCGCCGCGATTGGAATCGCGGCCATTCAAGGATGCGGAACCTCCACGACCGGCGAGTCGTTGACCTATTCCGACTTGAAAGAAAGCCTGCCGTCTGCGGATGCCAAGTCCACAGGCGAAGCTGTCAAACCGGAATCCGCCAAGACGGAATCCGCGAAGACGGAATCCACCAGGACCTTGGAAGCGACCGCCGAATCCAAAACCGCCGCGAAATCCACAACCTCGGAATCGCCGATTGCAAAAAAGCCAATCGATGATTCGCCTGGACCGCCGCAAATTGCCGGCTCAATTGCACGTGTCGACCCAGGACGCAACCGAATCACGGAAGCCAAGACGGATTCGGTCAAGACGGATACGGATACGGTCAAGACGATCGCGAAACCGGCTTCGCCCAAGGAAATCGCGAAGAACCCAAAACGCGAAATCAAAGTGCTGGTGCCGGACCGCAGTTTTCGCAGCGTGGATGACGCGTTGCGAATCAGTTTTGACGACATCGATTTAATGAAGGTCGTCAATATGGACCCCGTGCCGAAAGACGCCGCGAAGTACTTTCCGGACTGGCTGTCGGGATTGGACAACAAGCGCATCCGCATTCGCGGTTTCATGATCCCGGGGTTTCAGACGGACGGCCTGAAGGGTTTTCACATTGCACGCGACACTCAGTTGTGCTGTTTCGGTCGTGATTTCAAGCCGTACGACGTCTTTCCCGTCTACATGAAAGAGGGCGTCACGACCCGCTACATTCACTTGCGACCGTTTGACGTGACCGGTGTGTTTCACATCAAGGCCATGATCGACGAAGATGAAGATGTCGTGAAGTACATGTACACGATCGACGACGCCATTGTGATCGAACGTTGACGCGCGGTTTTTGTTGGCCCGCGTAAACCGTCCAACCCGGCTACAAATCAGCCGTTTAGGCGATAGAGACTCTCTCGGCCCAAAGAGGAGAATTCCAAATGACACGAACACTGCTGACCATCGCGATCTTGGCGGTTTTCGCTGCGGCGATCTCGGCCAACTGCGCTTACGCGTGCCCGTTTTGCGGTGCTCCGTCGCTGAGCCTCGCCGAACAAATGGAGCAATCGGATGCCGTGGTCCTCGTGAAGTGGACGGGTGGCATCAAGCCGACCGAAGAGTCCGCCGGTGAAACTGAGTACGAAGTCATCGAGGTTGCCAAGGGGCCTGCGGATCAGGTCAAGCCGGGTCAGGCCGTCAAGCTGGTCCGTTATCGAGCCGGCAAGGTCACCGACCTCTACGTGCTCATGGGCACCATCGGCAAATCGCTCGAATGGGGTAGCCCGATGGAAGTCAACAAGATCAGCTACGAATACATGGTGAAGGCTCCCAAATCCAAGGTGGACCCCACCACGCGGCTGAAGTACTTCATGCAGTACCTCGAACACGAGGACACACTGATCTCAAACGACGCCTACGCGGAATTCGCGGCCGCTCGTTACCAAGACATCATCCCGCTC
>JAQBZS010000660.1 GCA_027622115.1 Planctomycetota bacterium
CTTCGGCGTGCGACCGAATTCGCCCATCGCCACGACCAGCGTGTCGCTCAACAAGCCGCGATCGGACAGGTCTTCCAGCAACGCGGAAAACGCCCGGTCGAAATACGGAAGGATCGACTTTTTCAACAACGCGAAGTGTTCGCGATGCCCGTCCCACGTCTGGTCAATTCGCCGGCCGGTACACACCGTGACCAACCGCACGCCCGACTCGCTCAAGCGCCGAGCGAGCAACACGCTTTGACCCAGATGCGGCAGCCCGCCGAATTTGCGAGCCGGTACGCTGCGGTCCATTCGATCCGGCAGACCGTAGCGCTCGCGAATCGCGGCCGGCTCGCGGCTGAGATCAAAAGCGTCCTTCGTCTTCGAAGTCCCCAGCAGTGAAAACGCTTTTTGATAGTGGACGTCCAGCCGAGCATGTTTGGCATGCATGTCGCCGACGAACCCGGCCGTACGGTCCAACTCGTCAAGCAGCCGTCGGCGTTCGTTCAATCTGCGCATGGAATTGCCGGGTGGAAACGCCAGCCCAGGCACTTGATAGCCCGGCGAGCTGGGATCGCCCGTCACCAACGGATTGCAGGACGGCCCGAGAAACCCGGATCGCTCGCCGGGAAGTTCGCTCCCGTTGTTGAACATGAACTCGGGAATGTGGGCGAATTCCGGCAGGTTCGCATTGGGCTGCAGCTTGGCCAGCACCGATCCAAACGGCGGAAAGTTCTCGGGCTCGTCCCGAACAATCAGTCGGTTGCCGACAACCGGGCTGCGGCCGGTCAGCATGTAGTAGGTACTGGCATTGTGATCCACAACTTTGTGATGCACCGCACGGATTTGAGCCAAGTGGTGCATTTGCCGCGCGAGCAGCGGCAGATGTTCGCAGACGGGGGCACCCGGCGCTGTGTTGCACGAAGTCCGGTAACCCGAGACCGATGGTTCCCAACGATCCGATCGTCAACAAGTCTCGGCGATTGACGCTCATGGGAAAGTCCACCGCAAGTCCTTCTCTGTGTATTCACCCGAATTAAAAGTTCCGATGGCATTGTAGTAGACGTGGGGTGGGCATTGCCCACCACTTCACTCGCCCGTCCCACAATGCGGGCACGAAACCAGTCCGTGCTTGACGGGATTGAAATGGATGGCATTGAAGAATCCCTCAAACTCGTCTTCATCTCGTCTTCATCTCGTCTTCATCTCGTCTTCATCTCGTTCAACGTGCTCCCAGGTCGACGCTGCCAGACATTGCTGTCGTGATCGCGATACACGGTTGGTTCCGTCTTGCCGGTCGGTGGAGCCCGCCGATGCTGCTTGCGGTGCAAACAGCGAAGAACGTGCGCTGCCCAACTACACGCTTGCCGAAGCACTGGCAGAGCCAGTGGCACAACAGTGCCACGCCTTGCAGCGGCAAGCATCGAATTCGCTACGCGCGACCTTCCACCGACGAACGACTACCGGTTGGCGGCTGTTCGAACGCGCTTGCGCGAACGAGCCACTCCGATCAGGCAGACCATGCCCAAGAGGACCAGCGAAGTCGGTTCGGGAACGGGTACCCCGTTTCCACCGGAGACATCCGGCGCGAAAGCAATGCCGTAGAGGCTGGGGTCGTCGACAATCCCAAGCGCGGTTTGAATCGCCGACTTCGTGACGAATACGGACGAAGCGAGCGTGCCGTCGTCAAACTTGAGAATTTCGTCACTCGACCGCTCGACCAGATAGAAATTGCCGTTGCTGTCGAACGCGATTCCCCCATCAAGGTCCGCGTTGGGAGCGGTCGATGCGGCATCCAGCGCGGCTGTGGACAGAAACGTGGTGACCGTTCCCGTCGTCGTGACACGCAGGATCTCGTTCGCTCCATTGACGTCGTCACCAACCAGGATGTCTCCGTTTGCGGCCCGTGTGATGTAGACATCGGGATCCGTGAACGGCGCATCGTTTGCCAAAATGGACGGCGTTCCGGCGGAATCGATGGAAATCAGCGCGTCGTCGGTTTCATCAGACGTGTTACTGCCCCCCTGGTTGGCCACAAAGATCGTGCCGCCCGGCCCGGCGACGATCCCACCGCCTTGCAAGTTGGAATCGGAAATGCCGGCGAGGCCGGTGATCGCCGCTCCACTCGTAAAAACGCTGACCGCGCCCGTAGAGGAGTTGATTTCCAGCACACGGTCCGACCCTTCACGATCAATGACAAATAGGTTGCCGTTGCTGCCCACGGTGAGGCCGGTCGGGTCAAACGCCGCTTCAAGGGTCACGGCTGTCACTGCGGCGGATGTTGCCAAGACCGAGATCGTGCCGTCGGTTGCGACCTTAAAGACCTCTTCCACTCCACCCGCCGTGAAATACATCACGCCGGCACTGTCGAACGCGATCCCCTGCTGATTGAAGCTCAAGTCCGTCGCACCGCTGCTTGAGGCCGCGAGGATCTGTGCTTCCGTCTTGAACACCGACACGCCTCCGGCCGAAGTGATTTTCAGGATCCCCTCGCTACCTTCGTCATGATTCAGGACGTACATGTCCGTGGTCGTCGCGAATGGGATGATATTGGCTGCGGCCGCGTGCGGGATTGTCGTCAAGATCATGCAAGCAATTGCCATCGATGCCGTCGCGTGGACGATGCTGCGTACGTCACGGATTTGAGATTGAGTGGCCATATTTGTCCCGGCAGAATGGGTTCAAACACAAGTTTCAACGGCGTGGGTCAACCCGTGAGCAGTGCGAGTCGCCGTCAATACCCTAGGAATATCCGCGATGACATCTATAGCGATCAAAGCGGAAACTCAGGTAGTTTGGGTATGCCGCCCGGTTGTGCGGATTGTGCTGGATGTACGCTGCGTGATTCCTGGACTCGCCAAATGCACATCCGCCATATTCAATCGCCAGCAATGGGATTCGTGGTCGCCCTGAGATTCGTGGAGAAAACCAAACCCTGCACTCCCTCGATCACGCTACGGCTTACGATTTTGGTTGTGGCGATTGGTCACCCTGAGACTCCGCGTCCTTCACCGGTAATTGACTTACAAAGTCTTTGAAGTCCTTGCGATCTCGCAGACTTTGGAAGTCGGATTCCTCGGTGAAGTGTTCGCGATTCTCGGCCGAATCGAAGTGGCCACGCATCTGGGCCAGCTTGAGCAGCGCCATCGCTTCTTGTGCGTAAGCTTTTGCCGCCGTGGTTCTGTCAGTCGCCGTCAGTGTTGAATCATCGGCAAGCACCGAAATCGCCACGGCGTAAACACGAGCACCGTCATAGGTCGTTTCTGCATCCAGGCTCTTGGTGTCGGAAAGCTGCTTGGCTTCCATGGTCGCCTGGAGGTGGTCTCCCGAAGACGCTCGTGCGTGACAACGCTGCATGGCGATATAGTCGCGTTCGCGACCGTCGTCGTATTTCCAAGCCGCGCCCCAAGCTGCCACCGCATCACCCGGACGATCCACATTAAGCAGTGCCTCGGCTCGGTCCCAGTGGGCTCGCCGCAGATGGTAGATCACTCGCGGGTCGTCGCCGACACGTTGTCGCAGCGGTTCCAAGACACCGATGGACTGATCACAGGACTCCAGCATTTGCTGATGCTTGTCTTGAGCACGATAGGCTCGCCCGAGGTTCCGAAACGCATTGCCCAACGCCAACTGATTGACCGTCGAGTCGGGACTGACTTCCGCGAGTTTTTGGTGAATCTCAATGGCGATGCCGTACGCCGCAATGGCTTTCTCATGGTCTTCGCGTTGACGATGGATCATGGCGATGTTGTTGTAACTCGACGCCAGATCTTCGCGGAAAAGCGGAGTCTTCGGGAAATCGTCCACCAATCGCTGTTGCTGTTCGGAAGCCAAGCGGTAGTAACTAAGAGCCTTTTCCCACTCCTGAACTCGCCAATGCAGGACGCCGAGACTGTTGTACGTCGTGGCCAATTCACTCCAGTTTTGGGGTACGGTGGGAAAGTCCCGAGTCAAGCTCTTGCGGAGTTCGATTGCGGATGCGAAGGACGCCTCCGCTTCTTCAATGCGATTTTGATTCCGAAGCAACAGGGCCTGACTGTGGTAACAGTTCGACAAGATGGCTCGGAGTTCCATGTCACTCCCACGCGACTCGCGAAGCGGTTCCAAGTGGCTCAGCGATTCAGCGAATGACTGCAACGCAGCAGCGCCTTGTCCGGCATCGCGTTGGAGCATGCCTCGAAACGCCAGCGAATTGGCGAACCCCATCACGACGGCCCAGTTCTTGGGGTGCTCCTCAATCAGGGCGAGATAAATCTTGACGGCGGCGTCGGCTTTCTTTCGAGCGGCATCAATGCTTTGCGTGCGATGCAACAATCGACCGACTCGGGCCTGGCCGGCAGCGAGATTCGACTTTGCTCGCGCGTCGCCGGGGTGACTGCCCACGTATTGATCGAGTAATTCAATCGCTGTGTTGTGAGACGACAAAGCCGCCGCGGAATCGCCGGTGGCTTCATGCAAAGCGCCCAGGTCCGTGAGGTACTTGATCCGACGCGTGGTCGAAAGCTCGTCGTCGGGAAGTCGGTCCTGCAACTCCATCGCGGTGTCGAATGATTCACGGGCTTTGTCATTGCTGCCGAGCGTCAGATGAATCAAGCCGATGCGATTGTGGGCGTCCGCCAATTGCGCCTGCATCGCCGGATTATCGCTGTCCTCGTTCGCGAATGCTTCGTAATACGTCAACGCGGATTCCAGCAGGTCGCGTCGCAGCGAATGCATGCCCGGCACGCCCAATAACTTGTTCTGACTGACTTTCGTGAGGAATTCATCGACCGCACCGAGTGCCCGATGGAAGTTCTTTTCGGCTCGTTCGCCGTTCTCCTCGGCAATGTCTCGTTGCGTGTTGACTCGTTCGTTCGCATCGGCGAGCAGAAAGTTTCCCACGGACAGCGCGAACACCGCCACGAGCAACACGCCCGCAACCGTCGTCACGAGCGTTCGATGTCGGCGTGCCCAGCG
>JAQBZS010000661.1 GCA_027622115.1 Planctomycetota bacterium
GGCGACGGTGCTCGGCACGACGAAGACGGCTACTACTGGGTCATGGGGCGTGTCGACGATGTAATCAATGTCTCGGGACATCGCTTGAGCACGATGGAAATCGAGAGCGCGTTGGTGTCGCACTCACTGGTCGCCGAGGCCGCTGTTGTCGGCTTCCCACACGATATGAAGGGTGAAGGGATTTGCTGTTTCGTCACGCTGAAGACCGGCGATGGTGACGAAGCCCTCAAGAAAGAGCTAATCCAGCACGTCCGCACGCAGATCGGCGCACACGCGAGTCCAGATCAGATTCGCTTTGCCGCGGCCGTCCCGAAGACTCGCAGCGGCAAGATCATGCGGCGACTGTTGCGCGACATCGCGGCCGGTCGCGAACAATCCGGCGATACTTCCACGCTGGAGGACTTCACGGTGTTGTCGAAGCTTCGTGAAGAAGAGGAGTAACGCATGCGATTCCTGTCGAAGTGGTCGCGGCTGGCGTGTGCGCTGTGGCTTGTTTTCGTTTTGTCCGGCGAGTTGTCGGCGCGCGAGAATCCGTCCGTTTCGACGTCGAGCTTTCGTCAACCGGATGCGAAGATGTTGCCCGATCTGTTCGTCTGGACCGATACGTGCAACGCGTATTTGCTCCGCGACGGCGACGCGGGGCTGCTCATCGATTTCGGGGACGGCAGCGTGCTGGACCATTTACAGGACGTCGGCGTCAAGCGGCTCGAATGGGTGTTGCTGACGCATCATCATCGCGAGCAGTGCCAGGGCATCTCGCGGGTTGACGGGAAGGCGACAAAGATCGCTGCTCCCATCGAGGAACAGACGCTGTTCGAGAATCCCACCGAGTTCCGTAAGTGGTTCCCGAAACTTGGCGACAAATACTCGGTCTATGGTGCCAGTTACGTCCGGCCGCCGAGCTTCGCGATTCCCCTCGACAAGACGCTGAAATCGGACGAAGTCTTTCGGTGGCGTGGTTTCGAAATCCGCTGTCTGGACACACCGGGTCACTCACCCGGCAGCATGACGTATGTCGTTCGCCGCAATGGCAAGAACATCGCCTTCAGCGGAGACGTCATGCATGACGGATCCAAGATGACGACGTGGTTCGACACGGAATGGGATTATGGATTCGCCAAGGGCATCGACACGTTGATCACTTCGGTCGAATTGCTGATCAACCGAAAACTCGATCTCGTGCTGCCGTCGCATGGGCCGGCGATTGCCGATCCGCAACAGCAATTGGCCACGTATCGCAAGAAGCTCAAGGCCTTTCGCCAAAAGTATGTCCGCGGATATTCCGTGTTTGAGTCGACCGAGCAAGAACGGGACTCGATCTCCAAGCCCACGGCCGTGCCGCTGATCAACCGCGTGACGCCGCATCTCTACAAACTCAGCCACAAGACCAAGGGGAAAAACTTCGCGATCATCGTGTCCGACAACGGCAAGGGCTTGATCCTCGACTGCGGCCTGTTTCCCAAGTCGATGTTGGAAGAGATCATCGTCGGCATGCGCGTGCATCTGGGGCTAAAAGAGATCGACGCGTTTTGGATTTCGCACATGCATGGCGATCACTTCTTGCTCGGCCCGACCCTCAAGCGGAAGTATGGAGCCGAGGCATGGACACTGGATCGGATCGTCGACAAGTGCGAGCACCCTCGGCGATATGACTACGCGGCTTTAGTCTCAGCTTACGGCGACGGCTTTGACGGCATGAAGATCGAGAAGGGATTTCGCAGCGGCGAAACCGTGAAGTGGGAGGGCTATACGATTCACGTCGATTGGATGCCGGGCCAGACGGAGTTCGGTTGTTGTTTGTGGTTGGAAATCGACGGCAAACGGATCGCGTTCACCGGAGACAACTTGTTCGGCAACCCCGCCGACGAGAAACAGGACGGTCACGAAGCAGTCGTCGCCCGCAACAGCGCGATCTTCGAAGAAGGCTATTTATACGGCAGCCGGTATCTCAAAGACCTCAAGCCGGACATCGTGATGGGGAGCCATTCGTATGTGATGCATGATCCCGCCAAGTTCTTAGAGCGCTATCACGCGTGGTCGAAACAGATCATCGCCATGTATCGCGACCTGCTGCCGGACCAGAACTACGAATATCTGTTTGATCCGTATTGGGTGTCCGCGTACCCGTACCGAGTCGATTTCAGTCAACGTGATCAGCAGAGTATCACCGTGACCGTGCGCAACTTTCGCGCGGCACCACAGCGACATCGCATCGTGTTGAAACTGCCGCCGGGCGTGACGGCGGAACCTGCGATCCTGGAAGGCAGCATCGGGTCCAAGAGTCGCCGGAGCTATCCCGTCAAGCTCACGGTGAACCGCGATCAAGTTCCGGATGGGATTCAGATCGTCCCATTCGACATCACACTGGACGGCCGGCACCACGGCGAGCTGTTTGATTTTCTGATCCGGACCAAGCCGTCGAACTCCGTTGATTGAGGCGACACGCCCCGCAGTGACAACAAGCGGCGTGGGGCCATTCTGAAATGTGAAGTAGCGGCGACCGTCACGCGAGGGGATCACCTTTTCCAGGTCCATGGCGTTGCAAACATTTCGTGAAGTGCTGCATTTCATCAAAAAGCCAACGGCATTGTTCCATCCGGGTTTGGTGTTTCGCGTTCTCAAATTGTCGCTGGGCGTAGAGGCAAGCAAGCACAACGGCGCGTCCTTCGATTTCTGAATGACATCGGTCGTCGTGCCGACTATTTGCTGTCGAAGGTGATCACGCCGTCCCAGCTTGTGGGTGGCTTGTGGCCATGCTCTTCAATGTATTGCAGCAACATTTCTCGCGACGGATCGGATTCGGGAACCGTTTCCAGAAGTTTGACGGCTCGGTCCCAACGACCTTCGGTAAAGGCTTCAACGGCTGTCTCGTGGGCGTCCAGTTGGGCTTTCGAAAGCTGCAAGACCGACGCCGGAATGAGTTCGAATACCGTCACCGAGGAGTCCATGCCGGCCGGTCGCACGCGTGCGAGTTTGCGAACCACGCCTTCCGCTGCCGGTAAATGTTGTCTCACAAATTGAGCCGTCGTGACATCCATCAGAATCGAGACCTTGAATTTCTTCGTAAGTCCTTCCAGCCGCGATCCCAAATTCACCACGTGGCCCAGCACGGTCAGATGAGTCTGCTCGCTGGTGCCGATCGTGCCGGCGATCGCCCAACCGTGGCTCAGGCCGATGCCCACGCGGAACCCTTCGAGCGGCCCGCCTTCGACTTGCGCGGCGTGCTCGAAGTCTTCGCGAATCATCATCGCGGCCCGAGCGGCTCGCAGCGGACCATCGACGATGGGACTGGGCCAACCCCAAAACCCGAGCGCCGCGTCACCTTGGAAGTCCGCGATCGCGCCTTGATTGTCGAGGATCGCGTGGGTCATCAATTCGAGGGCCAGGTTGATCCGCGTGAGCAGATGCTTGAGGTTTTCTTGCGAATGCTCGGACAACCGCGAAAACCCACGCACGTCGCAGAACAAGATGCTGATGTTGCCTTCGGTCGGTTCGAGCGATGCCTGTGTGCTTAATGTGTTAACCACTGAGGGCGAAAAGAAACGCGACAATTGTGCGTTGCGGGATTGTAGTGTTCGCAGTTGGCGAATCGACCCAATCAACTTCGCGGCCATCGACGTGAATCTCAGATCTCCACGCAGGAATTCGGACGAAAACTCAGGGCGAGATTGTCCGGAGACGTACAAGCACCAGCCGCGACACGACTCGCCGGGAATTGGGCAACAATAGGCCCAGTCCAGGCCATCGCTGACCGTGAAACGTCCGCTGTCTTCGTCATTGAAGCCCCAGAGGTACACAATCGTTTGTTGACGTTTCAGCGCGGACAAAAGCAAACGCCGACTGGGAGTAAACCGTCCAATGAATCCCGGTCGCGTGGCCACCCGAAGCGTGTTCATTTCTCCGATTCTAATCGAAGACGAATTCGACTCGCCTTCGTCTCGGCTGCGTTCAATCAACTGATTGACGTTGAACTTCGCATCCGATTGCATGATCTCCTGCACGGATTGGTCAACGACGGTGCTCTCGGCCATGATCACTTCAAATTGCACTGCGGCGACGACTTCCGCTTTGGGAATGGCTTCGAGCAACAGATCCGCCATTTTCGCCGCCATCTCGGTGTCGGACTCGACGGATTCAATGAGATGCGGCACTTGCTCCAAAAGTTGCATCTGCAATTTGGTTTCACCAAAAGCGAATTGCGCGATTTCCTGAGCACCGTAAGCGTGTTGCTGCGGTGACGCGAATTCGTCGATGTCTTCCAGAAACTCCTGAGGTTTGTCGACATTGATCGTGAATTGCGTCTTCCCGATCCAAAAGGTCTCGCCAGCATCAACGGTCAGTTTTCGATGGGGATGTTTGTCATGGAACACGGGATTTGCCGCTTTTTCGAGGCAAGCAATTTCCAGTCGACCGGCCTTCCACACAATGTCCGCGTGTTCCCGCGACACCATGCGATCCCACGCCACGGCAAAGCCCTGGAGAGGTGAGCGCCCGATTCGTATCACGACATTGTCCAGGACTTCGCAAGATCCCCGTTCCGAGTTTGGTCCGACCGCAACGAGCACCGTCATCCTGCTGACTCCGAGAACGAATCGCCTGCCGCTTGCAGTGATCGATCCATGACGTTTGAAACGAAACCGACTCTTGGAACCGCGCGACACCGAGTCGCCGGGCACCGACGCGGCGCACACTACATATTTCAAACGTGCAAATGAAGCCGACGACATCGCGATCTTGCTGTTAGACTTGGTTCGCGTAGACCCTGGTTTCGCACTCACGATCACTCTGAGATCGAGGCCGAATCGTGAGTGTGATCGAATTCCGGCCCCCCCAAAGACTGGAGGCGAACTTACGAAATGCTGATCTAGTCCTTAACCCAGCGAGACTAATTCACAAGAAGTAGCAAATAGATGGAACTCATTCGTGTTTTT
>JAQBZS010000662.1 GCA_027622115.1 Planctomycetota bacterium
TCGAACCCAGCCTATGCCGATGGGCCACGGCTCGCATGTTCCGCCGGACTTGAGTTACTTGCCCAGCACGAAATTGCGCTGGATGCAGTGATTGCGACAACGCAGATCCTGGAAGATGACGAGCGGTTCAATCCCGGAACCGGTTCGAATCTGCGGCTCGACGGCACCACTATCCAAATGGACGCGTCCTGCATGACCAGCGACGGCGACTTCGCGGTCGTGGCCGCCATTGAGCGTGTCAGGAACGTGTTCCGCCGGAAAACGTCCGGGCGACCGACGCCATTTCACCGTGCGTGAACCCGCGAGTCAGGACATTCCGAAATCCCGAGCGGGTGGCGGCGGTGCCGAGCAGCATCCGACACGACTGATCAATCAGGAAATGGAACAGGGCGTAGTAAGCGGTCGAAACAGCACGGCGCAGATTTCCCTCGAGCCCGAGGACTTCGGAGCGGAGGCACCAACGCTCGAGCCCGCGAAAGCCACGCCCGCTCCTGCCAACCCCGACGCACCCACCCAAGTCGCTTGCCGATTCGTCATGACGGCTGGAGCTTACAAGGGCAGTCGCTTCGTGATGCTGTGGGTCGGGCCGATGCCTCGGTTGGCATGTGGTTCCGCTCCAAACCAACGAATCTGCCGCGACCCTTCGTCGATTCTCTAATTGGTGGGAGAAAAAAATGCGCGCAGGAAAAAAAACAAAGTGCAAAGCTAAAGTTGTAGTACAAGAATGTTCCACCTTTGGAAGAGTGCAGAATCAGCCAACTTAATGAGATTCAGGTGACTCATGATTTCCACCAGTTGTCCCGCATGCCAAGCCAAGTTTCGCGTCAAACCGTCGCTTGCCGGTCGCTCGATCAAGTGCCCGAAATGTCGGAACGCCGTGGCGATTCCGACGGTCGAATCTTCCGAACAAATCGCAGCCGCACGTCAACAGCCACTCGCCGTCGATTTGCCGCAGTTTCCGGACCCGCTCGGATCGACACCGACCTCTTCCGGGGCAATTCCGATCGACACATCGGTGCCGGTCAACAAACGCAAGAAATCCTCAACGCGTCGCGGCAAGAACCGCCCCGTGTTGTTGTGGATCGTCGGTTTGCTGCTGCTGGCTGCTGTCGGTGTTGGGGCATTTTTCCTGATGCAACCACCGCCCACCGAAAAAGTGAAACTGGCCATTCAGGAGATCACCGATCGGAAAATCGCCGAGTTTCAACCGTTGGTTGTCGATGTGCCGATCTCCAACCGCAAAGCGTTTGGCAATCTGGAATTCCAACTCGCAAAGGCTCCACCGCGAGCCGCGATCGATGCCACGAACGGTCGCATTTCATGGACGCCGGGTGAAGCCGACGGGCCGGGTTCCTTCGAATTTGTGGTGACCGCCACGGGCCCAGGTGCATCGAAGGCCAAACAGTCGTTTCAAGTTGAAGTGACGGAACAGAACCAGCCGCCACGCTTTGAACCGGTCGCGAACGGCGAGGCGGAGCCCGACCGGAAATTCTCGATGCGAGTGCGGGCCGTCGATCCGGACGAACCGCAAGTCGCGATCCACTATCTGCTCGACACATCCGCGCCGCTCGGCGTGCTGTTGGATCCCAGCAGCGGCGAGTTGACGTGGACTCCTTCAACCGACGACGCCGGACGCCTGTTTTCCATCAAAGTCACCGCCACGGAAATCGCCTCGGATGCCCTCAGTGCCGACACGACGGTTTCGATCGAAGTCGTTCGCACGACGACACCCACAGACACGTTGATCGCCAAACTGCAAGCATCCGGCGCACGCGTCCTGCCGGCGTCCACTGTTGAGAACAATCTGTCGTTCGAGCCCGCAGCGAAGACGTTCGACGTGAATGGCCGGATCGTGCAGATCTTCGAATACGCGGACGCCGGCGCGGCGCGACGGGATCTCGCCGAGATCAACGTGGCCGAATCCACCGTGGGCGGAACCGAGTGGCAGGCCGACGATCCACTGCATGTCTTTCACGATGATGTGTTGGTGGCCACGTATCGCGGTGGTGACGAAAAGATGACGGCGCTGTTGGCTGCCGTGATCGGTCGGCCGTATGCGGTGCTGTCGAAGAAGGTCGTCGCGACGGTGGTCGAGGTTCCCAAGCGACCTGAAATCGTCGAGCAACTGATCGGGCTGTATGAGGAACGAGACAGCCGCGCGAAGAAGAATCGCATGCTGTTTTCGACTCGCGAATACAACACGGTTCGCAAGGCGTTCGCCGTTGCATTCGAGAAAACACACGCGGCGCAACTGGAAGCGGCGTTCGGCGAGTCGCACGGCGAAATGATGCAGTGGCTCGCCGAACATCAGGACTTGAAGGAAGAACTGTTCACGGCGTTCAAGCCAGAACACGATGACGTTGTCGCCGGCTTGAAGCTGTTCCAACAGATTAAAGAGCAATTCCCCACGTACATCGAACGCTACGGATCGCTCGCCATCGCCATCGCCGTGACCTGGGACAAAGAACGGCCGGCGGTTTACGACTACGAGGGTCACGCCCGCCGCACGCATTCGACGATGCCGTCCAATTTGTCCGACGGGTTGGAGAATTTTCGCTACTTGACCACGGCGGAATCCGTCATGCAGGGACGCATCCTGTACGTGCCGTGGGAATTCCTGACGCTGATCGTCGACCACAAAACTCCCACCGCCGAGCGCACATGGGCCGTGCAGAACTACGTTCCCCAGCGAGTCATGTTTGGCAAGTGTTATGCGGACGTGCCGTACGACACCGTGATGCTGGAGACGCAAAGTCAGGTGTGTCGATTGGACGGTCAGGAATACAATCTGCCCAACATCCGCCAGCTTGGCGGCGTGTGTGCAATGCAGGCGGACTTCGCCGCTCGCGTGGGCAAGAGCATCGGCGTGCCGGCGGCGTATGTCCGAGGAACCGGTCGCTCGGGTGGTTTGCACGCCTGGGTGATGTGGGTCGAACTGAAGGCTGTCACCGCAAAGAGCATCGCGTTCAAGTTGGAATCGCACGGTCGCTATCGAGGCGATCGGTATTACGTCGGCACGCTGCGAGACCCGCAAACGGGCGAGCAAATCACCGACCGCATTCTCGAATTGCGCATGCATCAAGTCGGCGTGAACGCCCAAGCCAAACGCCACGCGGACCGCATCATGAGTCTGTATCCGGAACTGGCCAAAGAGCTGAAACTGGATTTCGCGGGACGGATCGAGTTCTTGCAGCAGGCAATGACGCTCAACCCCTGGAGCGAAGCGGCATGGACGGCTTTGTCGAAGATTCACGAAGGCGAGGAGTTGTCCAAGTTGCAGGCCAAGCAGATGAATGCGGCGATGAACCAATTATTCGTCAACTTCGCGGCGTTCCCCGATTTCACGCTGACGATCTTCGACGATTTGATTGGTTTCGAGCCCGACAAGAAACAGCGCATCAAACTGCATTACCGCCTGCTCGATGTCTACGCGTCGGCCCAACGACCGGACTTGTCCTTCCAGGGGTTGCTCTCGCTCACGGACAAATTGGTCGAAGAGAATCGCGAGGGCGAAGCGATCCAGGCCTTGGCCGTCGCCATCAAGAAGTACAACGACGAAGGCAAATACGTGCCGAACATGCTGGACCGCTTGGAGAAGCTCGCCGCGAATGTCGAAGGCTCGGAACCGAAGATCGTCGCGTTCTACAACGAGTTCCTGCCGTTGATCCCACAAACACGCGGCAATCGACCGAGCGCCTATTGCGTGGAGATGTTTGAACGCGGCATCAAGAAGTTTCAGTCGACCGGCCAAGCAAACCTGGTGCAACTGTATCAAACCCAACTTGCGCTGATTAAGGCCGGTCGCGGTCGCAAGAGTTGATGGCGAACATCACCAGTTACTTGCCGTAGATGTCGTTCAGCAAGCCTGCCAAGCGAATTCCCGCTTGGTTGACGCGTTTTTTGACGAGCGGCAGGTTGTCGTGAGAATAGCGATACGACCCGGCGGTTGTCGGGAGTGGCTCCTTGTAGGCCTGCGCGCGATGCTTCAAGGACTCGCTCGCCCAATCTCGGACTGTTGAGTTCTGCCATTTCTGTTTTTCGGCCGCCGAGGCTTTGTCGCAGACTTTTGCGAATTCGGTATCGCTGAGTTCCGTCGCTTCGATGAGTTTCGAATCCCAAACCGTATGCAGGTTTGTGGATTTGCCGAACCACTTGCACGTGATCTTGTTACCGCCGAAATCTTCCGCGCGACCGACATGCAAGGGTTGATGAATGTCGCCCACGAGATGCCCCAGCCACTTCAAAGCAAAGACTCGTTCTTTGTCCGTTGCGTTCTTACTGCGCAGCGTTTTCGTAAACCTCTCAATGGCCTCGATCGCATCACCGTCGGAATTGAGCGGTGCGGTGTCGTAATTCTTGCCATTGGGAATGTTGACGTAATGCCAAGTCTTGGTGTAATCGAAATCCGGGTTCGATCGAATTTCGTCGGCATACGTCGAAACTTCGGCCAGAGTCTCGTTGCCAAGAATCGCTTTCACTGCCGCCAAAGCCTGTTGTGTCAGATGGCGTTGGGCGATGTGACCGACGGCGCGGTGTCCGGTTTGCCCGAAGCCGTTTGCGTTTGGGATCCAGCCATGCTGTCCGAGAATTGTCACAGCGAGCACCACGCACATTCGGCGATTGGTGGCCGTGCGCCGTGCCGTGGGAAATGGTTGAGGCATGTTCGTCCTTTCGATGCGCGGTCAAGTGTACCAATCGCTCCACCAGTGGCACTCACGAGATGACAGGAATCAAACCAACCGACTGGAAGTGTATGGCGTGTTGAAAACTCCTGACCCTACCGTTTTCTATGTGCTCTCCACCGACCCCGTGCCGGTGGAAGCACGACTGACGAGCTACTAAAGAGCCCAGCTCACTTTTTCTCAAACAAGCCGTCGCCGCTTCCGCTCGTGCTCGTCGTCTCGGCTGGTTTTTTGACGCAAAGCG
>JAQBZS010000663.1 GCA_027622115.1 Planctomycetota bacterium
GGGGATGACGATCCAAAGCACGCCGGTATCCTTCGGAGCCGTGGGCACGCCGATCCTGGTCGGCGTCAACGGGGGACTTGGAGACAACCCCAAGGTGCTCGACTTCATCCGCGACTCCGGCTTCGTCTCCGCCGACGGCGAACTCTTGCGGGCCGACTTCTTAATCATGATCGGCGGAAAGGTTGCTCTGCTGCACGCAATCGTAGGCACGCTGATTCCCTTGATCGTGGTCACGATGATGACTGGGTTCTTCGGTGCAAATCGATCGTTCCTCGAAGGCTTGAAGGTGTGGAAGTTCGCGCTCTTCGCCGCGTTCGCGATGACGATGCCTTACTTGGCGGTGGCCTGGTTTCTGGGCCCCGAATTCCCGTCGCTGATCGGCGGCTTGGTGGGACTGGCGATCGTGGTCACAGCGGCTCGGCGAGGCTTTTTGATTCCGCGCGATCAACCGTGGGACTTCGGACCGCGAGACACCTGGAATCCCGAGTGGACTGGGACCGTCACGACCGAGTCCACAGACGTCGAGATCCAGCCGATGAGTCTAGTCCGCGCGTGGCTGCCGTATGTGTTGCTGGCGGTGCTGCTGGTGGTCACGCGAGTCCCCGCGTTGCACATCGTCGACTTCCTCAAGGCACCGGAAGTCACGATCAACTTGCCGAATCTGTTCGGCACGAGCGTGTCGTCCACGACGCAGATTCTGTATCTGCCGGGCACCGTGTTCATCGTGGTGTCGCTGTTGGCCTCCCGGCTGCACGGGATGAATCGCGCGGCGTACGGTCGAGCGTGGCGACAATCCGGCAGCACCATCGTGAAGGCTTCGGTGGCGTTGGTGTTTACCGTGCCGATGGTGCAGGTCTTCATCAATTCGGGAGGCGGGGCGGAGGGTTATGCCCAAATGCCGAAAGTGCTTGCGGAAGCCGTATCGTCCAGCGTTGGTACGTTATGGCCAATCTTCTCGCCGTTCATTGGTGGGTTCGGAGCCTTCGTCGCCGGCAGCAACACCGTCAGCAACATGATGTTTTCGCTGTTTCAGTTTCAGGTCGGCGACGAAATCGGCGCGAATCCGAGTTGGATCGTCGCGCTGCAAGCGGTCGGCGGAGCGGCCGGGAACACGATCTGCGTTCACAACGTGGTTGCCGCTTCGGCCGTCGTGGGGTTGATGGGCAAAGAAGGAGCCGTGATCCGCAAGACGCTCGTGGTCTTCGTGTATTACGCGCTGGCGGCGGGCATAATCGGCTACATGATCGCAGGGGTTCCATCATAAGGCAGTTCGGGTACGTCATTGCCGTCGCCGACAGTCGTTACCAGCGAGCAAAACCAACGAGGCTTCCACCTGCCCACACGGCAATGCAACCCACAACGACGTTTGCCGCAACGTATGACAGGGCCATGCCGAATTGCTGCTGACGACAGAGCGCCACCGAGTCCATCCCGAACGTCGAGAACGTGGTCAGCGAACCCAAGAAACCCGTGATCAGCAACAGCCTTAGCGGGCTTTCGCGAGCGATCAGGCCCAGCAGCACGCCAATCAAGAAACAGCCGAGCACGTTGACCGCAAGCGTGCCGAGAAACGGGTGGGCGGGAAACTTTCGCCGCACGAAATCAGTCACCAGCATGCGGCTGATCGCACCGAAACATCCGCCGCATCCCACGATTGTGATCTGCTTGAGCACGAATCAACCTCGTCCGCGAATGGCTGCCTGTTGCAAACCCGTCGGGTCTACAAGCTATCTGAAAAAGGGGTCTGACCCTCTCCGGCCTCAGTTTTTGCCGGGGTTTAGCGAGGCCTCTAAAGGGTGCCCCTTTTTCAGATAGCTTCTACAAGTCGAGCGAAGTAATCTTGTCCGGCACAAGGCGGACCTGCTTGATGAATCGCCGAGTTTCGTCATGGATGACGACGTAATAAACATGCCGCAAACCGGGCATCATCGGCTTTGTGGACGAAAATCGCCAAACGCCGTCGGGGTCGGCGTGTCCGGACATGACTTTGTCGCCGCCCTCGTCAACCACCATAACCTTCATGCCGAGCGGGACGTGGTTGACCTCCAAAGCCGCCATTCGCGGATGCAATTTTCGCGACATGTGCCGCGTCGGATATTTATAAGTCCAACCCAGCGTACCGCGAGGCGCGCCGACTTCACCGACGCGCGGAACCATATGCACGGGAAACGGCAACGGAGAAGCCGGATAAGGCGATGCCATGATCGGGGCATACGTCCGCGGCACATAGCCGCGATACGCGTACGGCTGCCCAACGTAATGCGGGTGCCCGTAGAACCCGTGCGTTCGAGAACCTTGCGAACACGAACTACAACCTTGCGCGTTCGCATGGCCGGACGGCATCGCTACCGCCGAAAGAACGAAAACGACGATTACGGCACTTCGAGTCATATTTCGATCCGAGAGTGTAGGGCACGGAGTTGCAGTGCATGCGGCACATCAACGCGGTCACGATTGGGACTGCGGAAAACTCTACCCGTCCAATTTCAGGATCGGCTGGCGGATTGCAATTCGGTGCCATTCGTTGGCGAAATTGTGGTCATCTTCTCTGGGATGCAATCAAGATAACGATTGTTCGACATATACGCGAGATTCGCAGGAATCGGAATGTAGTGACTAATTCGAATCGCTGGTCAAGAACATGTTCAATGGCTAGGGACATTCGTCCCTCGCCATTCACCACTTACCGAGTCGTTTCACGGCAATCGATACATTTCAAACCACTTCAAGATGTGAGCCACCTTGACCATCAGCCGACTGGGTCGAGCGACAATGCCGTGCGACGCTCCGGGAACTCGGACCAAGGCCGTGTCGATGTTTCGTAACTGGAGCGCGGCGTAGAACTGCTCCGACTCCGAGATCGGCGTTCGATAGTCCTCTTCGCCGGTCATTAGCATGGTCGGCGTTTTGACATTGCCGACCAACGAAATCGGCGACCGCTTGAGGTATTCCTCGGGCTTGTCCCACGGTTGGGCGGGGAACCAGTACTTGGAGAAGTACGGATAGCCGTCCGACGTCAAAGCGAAGCTGTACCAGTTGATCACCGGTTTCGCGGACACGGCGGCTCGAAAGCGATTCGTCTTCCCCACGATCCACGCCGTCAAAATTCCGCCGCCGCTGCCGCCCGTGACAAACAGATTCTTCGAGTCCACGAATCCTCGTTTGATCACGACGTCCACGGCACTCATCAGGTCGTGGTAGTCATCGGCGGGATACTTGTGGTGAATCAGATTGGCGAAGTCCTCGCCGTAGCTGGTGCTGCCTTGCGGATTGACATACAGCACCACGTAACCCGCCGCCGCGTACAGTTGCACCTCGGTCGAAAAGCGGCTGCCGTAATTGGCGAACGGTCCGCCGTGGATTTCCAAAATCAGTGGATACTTCTTCTTCGAGTCGAAGTTCGGTGGATACACCAGCCACGCATGAATCTTTCGTGCCGCAACCGACGACTCGAAATAGAAGTCCTCGACCTTTCCAAGCGTCTTATGTCCGAACAGATCGTCGTTCAGTTCCGTCAGTTGCCGCGGTTTCCCGCCGCTCCTCGTGACCGAGACGTCCGCCGGGCGTAGCACGGTTCCCGATGTGTACGCCACCGTGCCCGCCTGCATCGAGAAAGAACCGCTGGAATACGGTCGGCCCAGCGTTACGCCGCCGACGTGGCTCGCTACTTTTTGGACTTGGCCTTCCAGATTCAAGTAGCCAACATGCGTGACACCTTGATCGTCGTATTGGACGTAGACGCCCTGGGAATCGTCGCTCCATACGGGACTTTCGAAGGATCGATCGAACGTGGTATTCAGCACGCGTTTGTTGGATCCGTCGCGATTCATCACGGAGAGCAACGCAACTTGATATCCGAGATAGCGGTCTTCGAAACCGACCCAGGCAATGAGTTTGCCATCCGGTGAAACGGCCGGACTTTCATCCGGTCCGTTGCGATCCGTCAGTTGGCGATAGGCGCCGTCTTTGAGGGACACTTCGAAGAGATCTGATTCTCGCGGCTGCCGAGCCCATTCCTTTTCTCGATTCGCCGAGACGATCAACGACTCGCCGTCATGGCTCCAAGCAAAATGTCCGGCGTGATGAAAGTCGCCAGTGGTGACTTGCCGGGGCGTGCCGCCGTCCGCCGGAATGACAAACAGATGGCGGAACCCGTCCTTCAGGTAACCGCTGCCGTCCGCGCGATATCGCATGTTGCGAATGACCGTGAACGGCTCGGCCCAAGTCGCACCCTTCGGCTTTGCGGGCAAGTCGACGAACGGTTTCGGCTTGTTCTCGACCAACATCGAAAACGCGAGCCATTCGCCATCGGGTGACCAAGCGAGATCCATTGGCGTTTCGGTCAAGTTCCCCGTCATTCGAGCCGTTTCGCCCGAGGCGATCCAGCGGCAGAACACGTGACTGCGATCGCCGTCCTTGCCGACGTATGCGATCCGCGTGCCGTCCGGCGACCAACGCGGCGATTGGTCATGTCGCGAGCCGGTCGTCAACGGCCGATGGGCTTTGCCGTCGGTGGCGGCCACCCACAGCGTGGAAATCGCGCGGTCGGTCATGATGTCCATGGCATTGCGGACATAAACCACGTGTTTCCCGTCCGGCGACACTTGCGGGTCCGACGCATGCTCCAGTTCAAAGACATCCTGCAATTGAAACAGGCGGCGATCGGCTTCTGTCTCCGCGGCCCATATCGCCGTGTTGCAACATGCCAAAACCATTGCGAAGCGTGACAACATGTGCGTTCTCCAATGACTGCAAAGATTCAAGGAACGAATCCCAAACAGATAAAGCAATCAGAATTCGGTTGGCTGACTCGTACTACAACTCTGCAAATTGTTGTTTTCTTGCGCGATTGTAGCCACCGTCGCCAGACGGCAGGTTTCGCAGCGCGGCATCCACGGTCAGGCTTACGTATTG
>JAQBZS010000664.1 GCA_027622115.1 Planctomycetota bacterium
CCCGGAAGGCGACCCTGCAAATCCGGGGTTTCGTTCGTTCCTCACTCCAACCCCGGCCACCCCGACGGCGCGTTCGATTGATGGGCTCGCGCGCGGCGCGAGGATTACAGTTCCGCCGGTCGCACATTGATGGTGCGACATTGGCCCGTTTCAGACCAGGAGGTTCCATGATTCCCCGACTCCGATTTGTGTTCCTGTCCGCCGCATTGGTCGTCGCCTGTTATGTCGATGCCACCCGTGCCGACGTCAAGTTGGCATCCATTTTCGGCGACTCGATGGTCCTGCAACGAGAATTGTCCGTGCCGGTCTGGGGCTGGGGCGAACCGGGCGAAACCGTCACGGTCACGTTTGCCGATCAGACCAAGACGGCCGAAGCCGGCAAGTCCGGGAAGTGGATGGTGAAGCTCGACGCTCTGAAGGCCAACGCCAAGGGGCAGTCGCTCAGTGTTTCCGGTAGCAGCAAAATCCAACTCAAAGACGTCTTGGTGGGTGAAGTCTGGATCTGTTCGGGACAGTCCAACATGGAATGGGCTTTGCGTTGGACGCTGAATGCGAAAGAAGAAACGGCCGCAGCCAAGCACCCGCTCATTCGCTTGTTCAATGTTCCCGGCCACATCACGAATCCGCTGCCTCAAGACACTTGCCCGGGAACGTGGCAAGCCTGCAATCCAAATTCGGCCAGCGGCTTCTCGGCGGTCGGATACTTCTTCGGACGCCGCCTGCAACAGGAATTGGACGTGCCGGTCGGACTCGTGGGATCGAACTGGGGTGGTACTCGGATCGAACCGTGGACAAGTCCCGATGGATTCCGCAGCGTGAAGGAATTGGAAGCGATCACAAACCAAGTTGATGCCTACACGAAGGACAGCAAGGTCGGCGGCGGAAGCCCTTCGGCGATCTACAATTCGATGATTCACCCGCTGGCACCGTTCGCCATGCGGGGATCGATTTGGTACCAGGGCGAATCCAACGGCGGCGAAGGCATTTCCTATCACCACAAGAAAGTGGCGTTGGTGAATGGTTGGCGTAAATTGTTCAATCCCGATTTGGCCTTCTACTGGGTGCAGTTGGCCAATTGGCAACAACCGAACGACAATCCTGCGGGAGGCGACGGCTGGGCGAAAGTCCGCGAGGCTCAGCGCAAGTCGCTCGAACTCAAGCACACCGGCATGGCGGTGATCATCGACATTGGTGCGGCGAACGACATCCATCCGCGCAACAAGCAAGACGTCGGCTGGCGATTGTCTCAGTGGGCTTTGGCTCAAACCTATGGCAAGGATCTTGTGCCCAGCGGACCGATCTACAAGAGCCACAAAGTGGATGGTGACGCGATTCGGTTGTCGTTCAAGTACACGGGTGGTGGCTTGATCGTCGGCAAGAAGGACGGTCTGGAACCGACGAAAACCGTCAAGGATGGCAAGCTGGCGAGATTCGCCGTTGCCGGTGCCGACAAGAAATGGCATTGGGCGGATGCGACAATTGATGGTGATGAAGTTGTCGTGAAGTCGGCCGAAGTCAAGCAACCGGTCGCGGTGCGCTATGCGTATTCGATGAATCCGCTGGGAGCAAACCTCTACAACAAGGAAGGCATGCCCGCTTCACCGTTCCGCACGGATAGCTGGTAAACCGAACAAGTTTCCACCGCGAAAGGGGACTGTCGATGAATCCACGGCACGGGCCAACATCGGCCTGGATTCAATCGACAGTCGCCTCGGTGGGATGTTTGGTGTAGCCCCTGCGATTTCGATCGGTTTTCTTTCGAGAGTCATTTGATACGATGCCCGCCTAAGTGGCGTTCTCGTAGCGACTTGAGAGAATGCACCGTTCCAGGAGAGCGGTTTGTGATTGAAGAGTACGCGGATCATTGGGCACTCATTACCGGGGCTTCGTCGGGAATCGGCGCGGAATTCGCCCGCCGCTTTGCCGCGCTCGGCATGCATCTCGTGCTGACGGCTCGCCGTGAACAGCCCATGCGGGAGTTGGCGGAACAACTCCACACGCAACACGGCACAAAGTGCGAAATCGTGCCGTGCGATCTGTCGGAATCGCAAGGAGCCGCGAAGCTGGAGCAAGCCGTTTCCGCCAAAGGCTTGACGATTGAGTTACTGGTGAACAATGCCGGTTTTGGGATCGTGGGCGAGGCCCAGCAGACGGATCGCGAACACGTGATGCGGATGCTGCAAGTCAACATGGCGTCGTTGACCGACCTCACCTATCGGTACTTGCCAGGCATGATGGAACGCGGACACGGGGCCGTCATCAACGTGTCATCGGTCGCGGCGTTTCAACCGGTGGCTTACATGGGGGCTTATGCCGCCACGAAGTCGTACGTGCTGCATTTCACCGAAGCGTTATGGGCCGAGGCTCGCGACCATGGCGTGACTGTGCTGGCGGTTTGCCCCGGAACGACACGGACCGATTTCTTTGAATCGGCCGGAGTTGGAGGTTGGCTCAAGAAGCGGCGATCGCAATCGTCGGAACAAGTCGTGAAGAACACCCTGAAGGCGCTCGAAAAGAAACGTCAATATGTCGTCTCGGGTTGGAAGAACTACATCTTGTCGCTGCTGGTGCGATTGGCGTCGCGGAAAACGGCGGTGATGGAGTCCCGCAAGTACTTCCGGCCTAGCCCGAAAAAGAAGGACGAATGACGACCGTGTGTCCGACGCTGCAAATTCTTCTCGGCTGCGGGTTAACCAACGCTGCGTCGCCGCAAGCAGACGCGGTAGCGGGATTCGCCGGAATTCCGAACTGGGATTTCTGGCGAAATCCACTACTCACAAATGCGCGCAAGAAAACAACAAATCGCGAACTAGTAGTACGAAATGTGCCATATTGAGCGCGACGCGAATAAGAATGCAGAACGACGCGACATTAAGGTTTCAGAAGACATCAAGGCTTCAGCACAAGGATCGACATGAGTACTGCCGAAAAGACCGAGCAAACCGAATTCAAATTTCAGGCTGAGATCAAACAACTTCTGCACTTGTTGTCGCACTCGCTGTATCAGAACCGCGATATTGCCATGCGAGAACTCGTTTCAAATGCCTCGGACGCGTTGGACAAGATGCGGCACGTGGCGTTGACGGACGAAGAACATCGAAACGACGACGAATTGGCGATCCACATCGAGCCCAACAAGGAAGACCGGATCCTCGTCATCCGCGACAACGGCATCGGCATGACGCGTGATGAGTTGGTAAAAAACTTGGGTACGATCGCCCATAGCGGTTCGCTGGAATATCTCAACAAGGCGGCGGCCGACCAGAAGGGCGACGTGTCGCTGATCGGACAATTCGGCGTCGGATTCTATTCGGCGTTCATGCTGGCGGACAAAGTCGAAGTCATCACGCGAAGCTACGCCGAGGACGCGGTTTGGCGGTGGGAGTCTGAAGGCACCGGTCAATTCACGGTGGATCCGGCCGAAGAAGATTCGCCACGCGGAACGCAGATTCGATTGCACCTCAAAGAGGACATGGACGAATTCACGGACGAGCAGCGTCTGAAGCACATTCTCACCACGTATTCGACGTTCGTTCCGCACAAGGTTTATCTGGGCGACGAACACGTCAATGATCAGCCGCCGATCTGGGTGGAACCCAAGAGTTCGCTCAGCGACGAGCAATACCAACACTTCTACCAATATCTCTCGCACCGCAGCGACGAAAAGCCGCTGTGGCATCTCCATTTGTCGGCCGATTCGCCGTTCCAATTCCACGCGATCCTGTACTGCCCGCCGTCGAATTACGAACTCATGGGCTTTGGTCGCGAGGAACACGGCATCAGCATGTGTGCCAAACGAGTGCTCGTGCAAAACGACTGCCGCGAGTTGTTGCCGGAATACTTGCGGTTTCTGTATGGGTTGGTCGATTCTGCGGACCTGCCGCTGAATGTGTCTCGCGAAGCGCTGCAGGACAACACCGTCTTTCGCAAGATGCAAACCGTGCTGGTGAAACGCGTCCTGGATCATCTCGCCAAGATCGCGGACAGCGATGACGAGCAGTTCATGACATTCCACAAGAACTTCGGCCCGATCATCCGCGAAGGCATCAGCATGGACTTCGCGAATCGCGAACGGATTGCCAAGCTGCTGCGTTTCACATCCTCGCACGCCAACGATGTCGAAAAGCCGACGTCACTCACCCAATACGTCGAACGTATCAAGGATGGCCAACAGCAAATCTACTTCGTCAGCGGCCCCGATCTGGCGACGATCGCGCAGAACCCGAACCTGGAGATCTTCGCGAAGAAGGAATTGGAAGTCTTCTACCTCACCGACCCGGTGGACGAATTCGTTCTGTCCACTTTGATGCGCTTCGATGGCAAGGATTTGACGTCGATTGATTCTGCGGACGTCGAGTTTCCGGAGTCGGAAGACGCCAAGGACGATGACGACAAGAAGTCGGATGACGACAAGCAGGACGAGGAATTGCCGTCCGGTTTCGAGCCGGTGCTGGTCTTGTTCCGAGAAGCTCTTGGCGACCGAGTGGAAGACGTTCGCAAATCGAACCGCTTGACGAACAGTCCAGCGTGCTTGGTGAACTCCAAGGGGACCATGAGCACGCAGATGCAGAAGATCATGCAAATGTCGGCCGGCAGCGGCTTCGAGATGTCCAAGCTGATTCTCGAAGTGAATCCACGGCATCCGTTGCTCAAGCGACTCGGCCAGCTGGTGAGCAATGCTTCGCAAACCGGATTCGTTAAGGATTGTGGGTGTCAGCTCTACAGCAACGCTCGCGTTCTCGCGGGGCTGGGACCGGACAGCGAAGAGATGGTTTCGCGAGTGCAGTCGTTCATGGAGGAATTGGCGAATTCGCGATCACCGATCGTGACGTAGCCCAATTCGTTTAGAAGTTATCTGAAAAAGGGTCTGACCCTCTCCGGCCTCAGTTTTTGCCGGGGTTTAGC
>JAQBZS010000665.1 GCA_027622115.1 Planctomycetota bacterium
GTTTCACGAGAACTCTCATGCAACCCGAAATCGAACACCGCCTCGCACTGACTCGACGCGAACTGTTTCAGCAAACAGGATTGGGACTTGGTTCCATCGCACTGGCGTCGATGTTGCAAGACGACGCGGCGGCTGATTCATCACGATCGACGGATCCGCTGGCGACCAAACCCACGCACTTTCGCCCGCGTGCAAAGAATGTGATCTTTCTGCACATGGTTGGGGCTCCGTCGCAATTGGATTTGTTCGACTACAAGCCCACATTGCAAAAGAATGACGGCAAGCTGGTTCCCGACGACTTATGGAAGGGACTGCGACTGGCGTTCATTCGCAAGCAACCCAAACTGCTCGGAACGCAATTCAAATTCCACAAGCACGCTGGCGGTGGCGTCGAACTGTCCGACCAACTCCCGCACCTGGCGGAAGTCGCGGATGAATTGACCGTGATCAAGTCGCTGCACACCGAGCACTTCAATCACGCGCCCGCCCAGTTGTTCTTTCAGACGGGCTTCGGACGATTCGGTCGCCCGACGTTCGGTTCGTGGGTGAACTACGGTTTGGGCAGCGAGAACAAGAGCCTGCCGGGGTTCGTGGTGTTGATCACCGGCGCGATTGCGGGTGCGGGAAATAGCCTGTGGGGCAATGGGTTCCTACCCAGCCTGTATCAAGGCATCGAGTTTCGCAGCACTGGCGATCCAGTGCTGTTTCTCTCCAACCCAGACGGCATCACGCCCCAGGATCGCCGGCGGATCGTCGACCGGATTAACGTCTTAAACGCCGAACAATTGGCGCACGCCGGTGATCCCGAGATCGCCACCCGAATCGCGCAATACGAAATGGCGTACCGCATGCAGACCGCCGTGCCCGAGTTGATGAACACATCCGACGAGCCCAAACACATCCACGAGATGTATGGCACAAAACCGGGCTCGGCGAGTTTCGCGAACAATTGCCTACTGGCTCGACGTTTGGTGGAACGCGGCGTGCGTTTCGTGCAACTTTTCGATTCCGGCTGGGACCACCACGGCGGCGTGTTCAACAACATCAAGAAGAAAACGGCCACCGTCGATCAGCCCGCCGCCGCACTGATCAAGGATCTCAAACAACGCGGACTGCTGGACGAAACGCTGGTCGTTTGGGGAGCCGAATTCGGTCGCACGCCGATGTTGCAAGGCAGCGAAACCAAGAATGCCGGTCGAGACCATCACAAAGACGCCTTCTGTGCTTGGATCGGCGGCGTTAAGGGCGGCTTCACATACGGCAAGACCGACGATCTTGGATTCCACGCGGTGGAAGATCGTATGCACGTCAACGATTTCCACGCCACGTTGTTGCACCTGTTGGGTCTCGATCACGAACAACTGACCTATAAGTTTCAAGGTCGAAACTTCCGCCTATCGGACGTTGGAGGCCAGGTGGCACATCAGATCATCGCCTAGCGCAAGCTGCAAAAACTGGCCGCCGATCGTTGGCCGGAATTCGTCGAATCGTTTCGAACTCGCGACTCAAGCCAAGACCCCAGTCACTTCATCAAGGCGCCGTTTCGAGCGTCCGACGACAGCTTGGAATTCCTCTGGATGAATGTCACGGACATCGACGGGAACGAAGTTCGAGGACTGCTCGCGAACGATCCCGCCAAGTCGGCTATCGCACATTTGATCATAGATCGTTTAACCCGAAGCCGCAGGCGATGGCGTTTCAACCTTCATCCAGCCCAAACGCCGTAGCCTACGGCTTCGGGTTAAACGAGGCATGTCAGGCCGCGATGAGCATATTTAGCGCCATCAATCGACGAACAGAAACTCGTTCGTCATCAACAGTGCTTGGGCTAAACGTTGCCATTGTTCGGGCGATGGCTTTGCACCTAGGAACGACTCGGCCAAGTCGATGTCATCCACTGCTGCGGGCCTTCCCAGGACGATTCGATACATGCGGTCGATCCGTTCGCTCGGCTTGGTGATGCCGGTGACGTTGGGCCGCTGAGCCAGACGTCGGGCGCATTCCGCGACAAATTCGTGATTCAGGAAGAACAATGCCTGCGGAGCGATCGTCGTGTTTTCGCGGCGCGGGCTGGTGGCGGCGGGGTCCGGGAAGTCGAACGCGCGGCGGAGCGGCGAGAGGTCCATGCGATTCACAAACCCGTACACCGATCGCCGCGGGACGTAACCTCCGTCGATGTTCACGGGCTTGCCGCCCAATGTGGGTTGCAACCCGCCCGAAACGGCCAGCAACGAATCTCGCATGGATTCAAAGTCCAAACGCCGCCGAGGGAATTTCCACAGCAAGCGATTTTCCGAATCGATCCGATTGGGGTCGGCGACACTCGACTGCTGATACACGGCCGAGTTCAAAATCCATCGATGCAGCGACTTGATCGACCAGCCGCCGGTCACGAATTCGCTCGCCAACCAATCCAGCAGTTCGGGGTGCGACGGCGGATTGCTCCGCAGGCCGAAGTCACTGGGGGTCTCGACGAGGCCGCGACCGAAATGATGCTGCCAAACTCGATTCACCAACACGCGCGCCGTCAGCGGATTGGCTGGGTCGACAATCGCCCGGGCCAACTCCAACCGGCCGCTGCCCTGTTGAAACGGCTTGCGCGACTCGCCACTCGCAATGCTTAGAAACTGTCGCGGCACGCCGTCTCCGTGGCGGTTCGGATTGCCGCGCAGAAAGATCATCGGGTCGTAAGGCGTGGCTGAATCGTTCAGCACCATCGCCCGAGCCGGCGCGCCGGTTGCGGTCATGCTCCACTTCTCGACTTCCTTGACCAGCGCCTTGAATTCGCCCTGCGTCGGTCGGTCGGGCAGCAAGTCCAGGAAGCCCCAATTGAGTTCTCGCGGAATCACCGCCGGTGATCCCTTGCCGTAAATTACTCGGCGAATCTGCTCGGCGGCCGGGCCGTCGAGTCGGAGCGGGCGTTCCACGCCGACCGCTGTCTTTCGCAACGCTGTGCGCCATTGCTGATCGATATCCGCGAGCAGTCGCCCGTAAGTCTGGGCGACGTCGTTGATCGACTGCGGCGGTTTGGACTCGAAGGCCTTTCGCACCAACGGATTGATCGCGGTCGTCGACTTGATCCGGCTCAACGAGAAACGCTTCGCATTGTTGGACTCGGCATTGGCATCCGACACTTTCGGATCCGGTTCGGGCATGTTCGAGAACGCGTGCCACACACTCCATACAGGATCGTTCCGTCGTCGAGTCTCACGCAGATAGATTTCCCAGCGCGTGATGATCTTGGGAATGATGGCTCCCTTGTCGGTCAGCAGCATGAAGTTTTCGGTGTTGGGATGATTCCGTCGCGCATGCACGGCCAGCAAGTATTCCGCCGCTCGTTCGCGAGACCCCTTGTTGATCAACTCGCGTTGTCGTTCGAGAAACGTATCGAGTTTGGCCACGCGATCCCGCAGGCCGATCGAAAAAGTGCGGTACTGTTCGGTGTTTGGTGACGGCAGGAATTCCGGCGGCACGCTCGGTTGGTGCGAACTGCGAAACACACCAAAGAGCGAGTAGTAATCCGCTTGCGGGATCGGATCGAATTTGTGGTCGTGGCAGCGAGCACAGGTCACGGTCAGGCCCATCAGCCCCCGCGTGACGACGTCGATGCGATCGTCAATCACGTCGAACGAGTTGTTCATGAAGCGGGCCCCGAGCGTGAGGTAGCCCATCGCTGCCAGAGCCCGTTGGTCGTCGCCGAGATTGAGCCGATCGGCAGCCAGTTGCTCGATCACGAAACGATCAAACGGCACGTCTTCATTGAAGGCGCGAATCACGTAGTCGCGATAGGTCCACGCCCACGGGAAGGTGTTCTCTTCGAAGAACACGTATCCCTTGTTGTCCGCGTAGCGAGCCACGTCCAACCAATATCGGCCCCATCGTTCGCCGTAACTCGGCGAGTCCAACAAACGGTCGACCAGCTGCGCGAACGCCTGTCGCGGATCACGAGCATGAGCGGTCTCGAAGGCGGCGATCTCTTCCGGCGTGGGCGGCAAGCCGATCAAGTCGAAGGTCGCTCGACGGATCAGCGTCCGAGCGTCCGCTGACTTCGCCGGTTGTAGACCGCTGCTTCGCAGTCGTTGCAGCACAAAGCGATCGACGCTGGACCGAGACCAATCGTCGCCGGCGATCATGGGCGGTTGCGGTCGCGTGACGGGTTGAAACGCCCAGTGATTGCGAGCGGCATCACGACTCGCCGCACCAACCCCGGCGTCTTGGCCCCACGGCAACTTGAGTTCGACCCAACGCTGCAAATCGGCGATCTCGTTGGGCATCAGTTTGCCGTCGGGCGGCATCTTGACGTCGCCCGATTTCCGCACGACTTGAAGCAGCAAGCTCTCGTCGGGCGTGTCGAGCGAAACCGCGCTCCCCGCGGCTATCGAGTCTCAACCCGGACTCCTGTTTCTTGTCGCCGTGACACTTCAAGCAATGCTTGGCGAACAGCGGTCGAATGCGGCGTTCGAAAAAGTCGCTGCCGTCGAGATTCTGCTGAGTCTGTGAAGCGTCGCGAGGCAGCGCATCATCCGCATGCAGCAAGCCTCCGAGCGTCAAAAAGAAGCCTGCGAATTGGCAAAACGGATTCGAGCGTGTCATGGCATTTTCGCGTGATGAGAGTAGTCGACCTTCGATTCCGGCCCAGGACGATGCGATTCAGCCGGCGACGCATGGATGATATTCCGAACGCGCCCAAAAGTGTCGCCTGTCGCTTGATCGTCAGCCGCAACCGATGATTCGTCGAGCGTGGATTATTCATTAGCCGTTTTGGCGCTAGCCACGGTTGACACGGGAAACAGTTCAAGCAGGTTTTGAACTCGGAGAGGGGGAATGGGTCGGGTGGTTCAAAGTTCAATGCTCGCGGCTCACAGCGTTAGAACAAAGGACGACTTCCGC
>JAQBZS010000666.1 GCA_027622115.1 Planctomycetota bacterium
TCGAGCGAGCGAAGGCCAAGTTGCTGTACCGCAAGTTTGTGGAGACGGGCGGTCGGATCGAAGTGGTATCGGGTTGTCGCTTGCAGGTGCAGTTTGACCGACGTTGCCACAACCCGATTCTGCGAGAGGCCGGTTTGGATTCCGACCCGCCAGCGATCCCGTGGCTCAAGAATTTCCGCGTCGAATTCTATCACGTGCAGATCAGTCGTGACAAAGGGCGGTCTTGGGCGACGATTGGCTATGGCCTCTCTCAGCCGGAAGTCTCGCTGGAGCGCAGCCTTCTGAACGGGATCGATCAGGTGCAGGTTCGAGTGCTGTCGACCGATGGCTCCATACCGAAAGCCATGAGCAGTCTCTTAGAGTCGAAGACATCTGATTCTCAGCCGGTACACCTCGATCCAGAACAACGACGAACGGAGACACCAATGGCTGATACCAAAATTGTTCGCGCGGCAATTCATCCGGCCATTGCGACTGGTGCGCTGAAGCGACAAGCCGCCCGTTTTCGTGTTCATGGCTATAACGCCAGTGGGGAAGTTGTCCGCGAAATCACCTCGCAAGACGCGGATATTGACTGGAGCGTGCATATGCCTGGTCGCCGGTCCCGTGGCCGTGGGTTTACGGGGACGCCATCGAGATTCCGCCCGGATCACTGGCATGACAGCCGCAGATGCAATCATGGCCAGCACATCCCAGAGGGCCGAGGCCATACAGAGCTGGGCGCTACAAGTGGACGATGTTTTCAACATTTATGAGTCGAGATGCCGAGAAATCTATGGGCAGGAAACTCGCTGGCCGGCCAATACGTTTTGGCAACGACGCCAGCACCAACCACGTTAGAATTGGCGAGTGATCGAACGACGCTACTGGAATCAATGCAGGAAATCGCGACGACCGTTACACAAAGCTACAATGCGCCGTTGCTCATGAATCCTGACTCCAAGCTCGGCGGCGAGGCTTCAATCAAGTTCGCTCCACGCTTTACAGGTCACTGCGTAGGCTTTACAGCCTATCCACAACGTGGCCTTGATCACCAAGTGGGATTGATGAACTTCATTGCATCGGAAGATCGAGCAACATGAGCATCGCACCGAGTCAATCGTCCGTACCGCCAATCTCGTCGTCGGGCCGGTACATCGTGCTGATTGTGGCGTTTTTGGGCTGGGCATTTGCCGGCGTGCATATGTCGATTGTCAGCATCGTGATGCGAGTCGCTTCGCAAGACTTGCTGCAATCGCATTTCGTGTCGTTGGGCATCGACGACACCACCACCGACAAGTCCAAAACGGCTGCGGGACAACTGCAAGACTACGACAAAGACGGCAGCGGGCAGCTCGACGCGGGCGAACGGACGCGTGCTCGCGAAGGCATTTTGGGGCAGTGGTTTGGCTGGTTGGTGTGCGCGTTTCTGTTCGGGGCTGCCACCGGCGGTTACGTGTTCGGCATCGTGGGAGATCGCATTGGTCGAGCGAAAGCGATGGCGGCCAGCATTGCGTGCTATTCGTTGTTTTCAGCGGCGACCTATTTTGCGTACGGCCCTGAAGTGTTGCTGATCCTGCGATTCCTCACGTGCATGGGCATCGGCGGCATGTGGCCGAACGGCATCGCCTTGATCGCGGAAGCTTGGCCCAACGTGTCGCGACCGATTCTCGCCGGCGTCATGGGCACGTCCGCGAATGTCGGCATCCTGTGTTTCGCGATCGCCACGTTGTTCCGTCACGTCACGGCCGACGACTGGCGCTGGACGATGCTGGTCGGTGCGGTGCCGATCGTGATCGCGGTGTTCTCCTTTTTGTTTGTTCCGGAATCGCCGCGGTGGTTGGCGCTACGATCCGGAAAGTCAGCCAGCGATGAGCCTCCCAAAGCGGGGCTGGCCGACATCTTCAAGCCGCCCATCGCCCGGCTGACGGCGTTCGGGATCTTGCTGGGCACGATTCCACTGTTCGGCGGTTGGGGCGTGGGGAATTGGGCTCAGGCCTGGGCCAGCGAAGTCGGCGACACGAAGAAGGCGGTCGCACTCACGGCGGACGACACGACGAAAGCGGACGATGCGAAGTCGCCGGTCGCCAAGAAGTCCGACCCCGCGCTCAAGTCCAAAGGAACAATTGCGCGATCGCTGACCGGTTCGATCACCAGCCTGCTCGGCGGAGCACTCGCGGCGTTCATCGGACGCAAACTCAGTTACGGGCTGCTGTGCGCGGGGGCGTTGGTCTGCACGCAATTCCTGTTTCGCATCGAGGATCCGTCCAGCAAAGTGCCGTTCTTCGAATTGAATTTCGGCTTCGTGGAATGGGGGCCGACGGAATTCGTGTTTTGGATGGCGGCACTCGGCTTCTTCAGTGGCTTTTTCTTCGGCTGGCTGCCCCTGTGTCTGCCCGAACTGTTCCCCACGCGAGTCCGTTCGACGGGAGCCGGCGTGAGTTTCAATTGGGGGCGAATCCTGACCGGCATCGGGGTGCTCGTATCCGCCGCACTCTTGAAGGACCAGTTTCAGGGACGCTATGCCGACGTCGGCAAGATCACCGGCTTCGTGTATGCGATCGGGATTGTGGTCATCCTGTTGGCCCCGGTTTCAGCGGAGAGAGATCTTGGAGACTGAAGGCCACCACGAGACGACGCCGCTCATTGCGATTGACCACATCACCAAGCGGTTTCCGGGTGTTGTTGCCTTGGACGATGTCTGCTTCGACGTCGTGGCCGGTGAGTTCCACGCGATCGTGGGCGAGAACGGTGCCGGCAAGAGTACGCTGATGAAAGTCCTCGCCGGTGTATGGCCGGACTTTGAAGGCCGTCTGATCTTGCGTGGAGAACCCAGGCATTTCACTGGCACGCGCGACGCTGAAGCACACGGGATTTCGATCATCCATCAGGAACTCAACCTGGTGGAACAACTCTCGGTCGCCGCCAACATCTTTCTCGGTCGCGAGCAAACGTCACGTCTGGGATTTCTCCAGGAAACGGCTATGACCGCCGCGGCCGATGCGTTGTTGCGGGAACTGGAATGCGACATCTCGCCCACCGCGCAGACCGGCGATTTGCGAATCGGCGATCAACAGTTGGTGGAAATCGCCAAGGCACTCTCGCTGGAAGCGGACATCCTGATCATGGACGAACCGACCAGCGCGCTGACCGAATCGGAAGTCGCTCGCCTGTTTCGCGTCATTGATCGTCTACAATCGCGGGGCGTCACAATCCTGTACATCTCGCACAAAATGGAGGAGGTCTTCCAAGCGTCCAACCGCATCACAGTGCTTCGCGACGGCAAGCACGTGCGAACGCTGAACACCGTCGACACGAACCCGCGCGAGATCACGCATCTGATGGTTGGTCGCGAGATTGAAAACATGGCCATCGGCGACGACCGCACTCCGGGCGAGACGCTGTTGAAGGTCGAATCTCTTTCGCTGCCGTGGACCGGTCATGCTCGGCAATGGCGGTTGCGGGACATCTCGTTTGAACTTCGGCGAGGCGAAGTGCTGGGCGTGGCGGGATTGATGGGTGCCGGTCGCACGGAACTGATGGAGTGTCTATTTGGCACCAGCGTGGAACCACCGTTGGGCACGATCCTGTTGAAGGGTGAAGCCGTCGACTTTCATTCGCCACGAGAAGCACGGCGAGCCGGAATTGGCTTGGTGACCGAGGACCGAAAGCGACTGGGTTTGTTTTCACAGATGACCGTTCGCGAAAACATCACGATCTGCACGCTCGTCGAATCCGTCACGGCGGGTCTGGTGTCCATGAGTCGCGAACGCGCGGCCGCGAATGAATCGATGGATCTGTTGGGCGTCAAATCCGCCGGTATCGAAGCAGGCATCACCAGCCTGAGCGGCGGAAACCAGCAGAAGTGCGTCATCGCCAGATGGCTGCGCACAAATCCGGACGTGCTCTTGCTGGACGATCCGACGCGCGGCATCGACGTCGGAGCCAAGGCCGAGATCTACAAGGTCATCGACCAACTCTGCCACAAGGGGCTGGGCATCATGGTCACTTCCAGTGAACTCCCCGAGTTGATCACGCTGTGCGACCGGATTCTCGTGCTGTGCGAAGGGCGGCTCACGGGTGAATTCACGCGCGGCGAATTCACCGAGCAAGCTCTCATGGAAGCGGCCACTCGCCGAGAAGTCACGGTGGTGTAGAACAACGGGTGCCAGCACCACGGACTCGGGTTGGAGCAACGATTGCCGGGCTACTCTGGTAGTTCGAGTTGTCACATTCCGGGGTCAGGTTTACGTCTTTCAGATTTGGCGGGCGGTGGAATTTGGCTTCATCAAGTTCGACAACCCGCCAAATCTGAAAGCCGTAAGCCTGACCCCCAAGTCCTCAATTCGCGTGTTTCGTGAGAGGAGTTCAATTCGCCCAGATCACCGGAAAACGGGAACCACTCGGTCGTCACTCTTTTGAATTTCGGGCGATGTCGTTGAATCGAGGCGCCTTCGAAAAACGCGCCAGTCGAGAACTTGGCAACGGTCGCGTGAGTCCCCGCACGGACTGCAACCCAAACCCGAGATCGCATTCGGAATGACCCGAATTCAGGACTATCCCTCCGGCCAACCCAAACCGCTCCCGTCGATTCTTGGCGACTTCTGGATTTTGTCGTTCAGAATTCGGTCCATCTGGATTCGATGCCGACTTCACGACGATAGACACAATGGATGTCAGTACGCTTGCACGGATGCGAGCGTGATTCGTTGCTGCAACACTGGGGGTCGGGATGAGCACACTCCAAACGGGGATTCACTGTCCGGAATGTCGTCGAGAAATCCTTGCGGTGTGCGGCATGGTTCCCGACCAAATCCACTTCGCGATTCGACATCAGCCCTACGGGGTGTTCGTGGTCTGCGAATTCTGTAATCACCAATTCACCTGGCGAGCCAC
>JAQBZS010000667.1 GCA_027622115.1 Planctomycetota bacterium
AGCCGGGCCGGTGCCCGCTGCGCTCGAAAACTCGCTTGTTTCAAGCTCGACTCTCGCTTGTTTAAGGACAGCGTGTCCCCTCTCTTGACGGTGTAATACATCGAATCTGGGCGAAGCATAGCCTGACGTCACTTATTTCGAATGACGAGATCGAGAAAAACATCTCCCACATCCCACATCTTGAACCGCGCCGTCACTTGCCCCTCCGATCAGCACTCGATCGTTCCCGCCCTCAACACCACAGAAATCGTGCTCCAACGTGTCCGACATCCAAAACGGAAGCGTCAGGAATTGCGGACTATGTGGAACATCTCGCTCCGGTTGAAAACCAAAACACTTGATTGCGGCGGCAGGCGAATAGCTACCCGCGTCCGTCTTGACACGGAACGCCGTTCCGTCCGTACGGAGCTTCAACTCAGCGGCCATGCCACTGACGATATCGATCCGGTCAAAAAAAATGTCGCGATCAGTTTGGATCGCTCGAATCCACTGCCCCACGACATCACACGACGTTGCTTCTCCCCAGGTCATCGACGTGTATCCGGCAATTCCTCGCGAAGGTCGTCCAAAGTGCGTTTGTCGGAAGGTGTTGGCTGGCCACTCGTAAATGTATGGACTAATCCAGCGCCTGGAGCATTCCGCTTGCCGCTTAAACAATACATTCAGAAGACGATCGTATGCGGTGCCGACTGAAGGTAGCTCTGCTTGCTCAAGGAGCAGGACTCGAATACCGGACCCAGCGAGCGTAAACGTTGTCGCTGTGATGTTTCATGTCCGACTCCCTTTTCGCGTTGAGTTGAACTGAGTTGTTTGTGAGTTGCTACTTTGAAACCGCAGTCTGGACACAAATCACGACACCGATTCTTGCGGATTCTCCGCGCCCCTCGGCCCGCCCATCACGTCGCAACTGTTCTCGCATCCGCGCCGTGCTGAAGCTACGCTTTAGGAGCTGTTCGGCATCTCACTTCTCGCATTTGTTCTCGTTCGAGATTCAAGTCCACGACCATGACACAGACAATCACCGTCTCCAACAATCAAGAGTTCTTCGTCGTTCCGCTGTCCGATCTCGACGCGGCGCGTGAGGACGGCTTCTACGTTCCGGTCGAACGAAACATGACGATCGTTTCGGACGGCGAAGATCTGTTCGAGATTCCCCTGAACGATTTGGACGCCGCCACTGCCGACGGCTTCAAGGACTTGCTGGTTCGCGAACGCACGCTGTTTGCAAATGGGGCGATGGGTGCGGGGAAATCGCGGAAGTCTGCGAAGAACAAAGTGGCGTATCGGAAGCTGTTGGCGGCCATTGAAGCCGATGTCCCGGAAACTGTCGGCGAATACGTCCACATTGACGCAGGGGCCGAAGACGTCTCCGTCGACCCCAACGAACTCGTGATTGAAACCGACTATGGCGACGAACTGGTCGAAGATTCCAGCGTCGAAGTGGCTGCGGTGGACGCCGAAGCCGAACAACTTCGATTGGAACGCGAGCAGGAGATCGCGGAAGCAGAAGGATTCCAAAAGTTCTGGCTCAGGTTGAAGTACTCGTTGCCGGACGAAGAGGAGTCGAAACGACTGTCCAAGGTCTACGGGGTCACGGTCATCGTCCATATGCTCATGTTGCTGTGTTTCGGTGTCTACAAGTTGAGCAAGCCGGATCTACTCAATGCGGCTCCGATCATCAGCACGCAAGTCGATAGCGACACGCTGGAAGACGTCGTGGAACCGGAAGACATCGTTATCCAAGAAGTGGCCGCTTCGTCGCAGTCCGACAATGCAAATCTGGAATTGACTTCGATCGTGCCCACCGACTTCACCGCGACAAACGGCGTGCTGTCCGGTGGAGCGGCATCGAGCGGGTTCGGCACATCGTTCAAAGGGCTGGACGCGGGCAAGTCGATGAAGGCGTCGTTCTTTGGTTCCGAGTCCACGGCGTCCCGCTTCGTGTTCGTGGTGGACAATTCGCTCAGCATGACGCAGGGCCGCTTCGAAACCGCGTGCAATGAATTGCTCAAGACGGTTAGCAAGATGACGCCCAAGCAATCGTTCTATGTCATTTTCTTTAGCGATACTGCTTACCCCATGTTTTATCCGCAACCGGCGAAGCAACTGATTCCTGCCACTCCCGCCAACAAGAAGAAGCTCGGCCAGTGGCTGATGACGGTCCCGCTGTGTCTGAAAACGAATTGCCGTGAAGCGATGGAAGCGGCGTTTTCGCTGAATCCCGAGGTGATTTACATTTTGGGGGATGGTGCATTCACGGATAGCACCGCCATTCGTTTGGTGGAGAAGAAGCAGCCCATTCCCATCAATACGTTGGGCATGCAAGTGAGTGGTTCGGCCGAGGAACAGTTCAAGGCCATCGCGGAATTCAACGGCGGCACGTACAACGATGTGGGAGTGGACCCGAAAATGGCCGAGTTGGCGAAGCGTCAGCCGCGAGGCAGAGTCAAAACACGAAGTGGCATCTGGGGCATCAAGCTCGATAAGTGATCCATGACCGACGAGTCCCCACATGATTCTCGACCAATTGCCGACGTCGGAGCTTCCGACGGTGCGGAGCCATCGCCCGTGTTGAATACTTCCGACGAGTCGAATCCGTCAAACGCCGCGTCGCTCTTCGTGTGGTTGGTGTCCTGTGCGACCGCAGCGGCGATCATCGGACTGCTGGCGGCGCACGCTCCGCTACGAATTCGGTTGATCGGTCTTTTCCCGATTGCGGTCGGCGTATTCGCGGGAGTCGTGTTCGCACACATTTCCGTTCGCCAACGTCGGCCAGCGAAATCGGCGATCGTCTTCGGAACGATCCTCGCGATGCTGATGTTGATCGGCGCATCGCTGGAATCGCATCGCACGTTTGCGAACGAGGTCCGCGCGGTGACTCGCAAAGAAGCAGATAAAGTTCTGCTGGCCACCATGCAGCAGGGCCTGATGACGCCGGGCGACAAAACGTCATCGCAGGCCGCCGCGATGGTGCATGCCGCCGCGGAAGAACGTGCCGCAATCCCCGCCTACCTCCAGCATCGCTTATCCGGAATTGGCGACATCGAGCATCCGTGGCCGCTGGTGGTTTGGATCCTCGAAACGCTGCTCGGTGCCGCTGCGTGCGGCATCATGATCGGGCAATGTCTGTCGAGCCACACGGGCCTTGATCACGAATTGGCCCACGATCGTACGACCGACATTCCAATCCGTCGCTGATACTCGATTTGGGCGTTGCCGCCACCAGTAACTCATTGACATCGAAAAATCTCTTGCAAACGGCGCAGCGGACCTTCGGATTCCCTCCGTTTCATGGCGATCAGTTCTTCCAGTTAGCCGTTTGTCGCCAGATTCGATTCTCGGGCGTTGGCGCGATTGGTACTGGGGTTTGTGGGATCCACATCACGAGCCTGAAAAGTAGTCACAGATCACGCTTTGAATCACATTGTTGGAAGTGGTCACTTCCTTCGGTAATTCAAGCACGCTCGATTCTTCCAGACGAAAACGTGCAAACCAACCTGGTATTTGACATTGATCCGAAACTGGGTTCATCCACCCAATTTGCGACTCGAACGGCGGAACACGGCGTGAGATTGTGCCACCATCGAATACTATGGAGACAACCGACTCATCATTTGGGATCGACGGCGGCGTCCCACGCCAGTTGGCCTTCAGTCCCGACAGCGGCACGCTCGGCGTCTTCGGCACCCGCAGCCGCTTGTGGGATGTCGAGACCGGGCGACCGCGCCGCGCGTTTCCCGCAAAAAAAGGCATCTTCCATCTGGGGAGTGATTGAAAATGATCACGTCGTCGATGTGTTCGTGGCCGAGCAACTCGTCGTGATCGCCCGATTCGATGAAAGGCGGTTTCGAATTGCATCTCGGATCGAAATGCGTTGGTTTGCTGACGACGCACCAACAGTTTACGACTTCGACGCACCGGACCGTGATTAATCCGCCCGAGCGCCACCTCAACCAGCCGGGTTCGCGTTCACGTCAACGATGCTGCAAGCCACGATGACGTTCAATCCCAGACCTTCCGCTTTTTCGATGAGCTGGTCGCTCTCGCTGCCGGGGTTGAGCCAAACTTCGTCCGGTTGCATGGCTGCAATTTCGTCGAGCAACGTTACACCGATATGTGGCGGCAGATAGACGCTGATGCGATTCACTGTCTCGACGGGTAGGTCCGCCAGCGACGCATAGGCTTGCAGTCCTTCGATCTCGCCGGCTTTTGGATTGATGGGAAAGACTTCGTAGCCTTGTTGCAGATGTGCCCGCACGGACTGGTTGCCGAATTTCTGTCGGTCTTGGCTGGCACCCAAAACGGCCACGCTAGGTTTTGACATTCTGAATTCCTTGTTGAGTTCCAATTGACGGACTCGCGAGTAGCTCGGCGCGTTGCAAACGGATGCGTGGCGAATTGCCATTGAACGCGGCCCGATGCAAGGGACGATACCGAGTCGTTAGGGCCGAGGCCAAATCAACCTGAGCTTCATGGGGGGCCAGCACATAGAAAACAGTAGGGTCAGGAACTTTGAACCACCCGACCCCTTCCCTAAACCGTTGGTGCGTCGTCAGCAAACCAATGCACCTCAAATTCGAGATACAAGTTGACCGCACGATTCATCGAGACCGAAGACGCACCGCCATCATGGTCTGCTTCGACAGCCGCCATGTCCACGAAAATCGTATTGTCTTCGATATTGTAACCCACGAGCGAGCAAGAAATGGTATTCGACGACATGTGCAGTCCCCCCCCCGCGACGGCCCCAAAGTTGTGCAGTTTGTGTGAGCGGCAAGAGGCTAGCCCAATGGTCCAAGAGTTGTGGGTCTTGTGGGTGAGCCGCTGGCCGTAAGGCCTCGGGCACAGCTCGGTGCCCGGCCGCTTATGCGTCG
>JAQBZS010000668.1 GCA_027622115.1 Planctomycetota bacterium
CAAAGCGTTAGAACAAAGGACGACTTCCGCCGCGAGCATTGAACTTTGAACCACCCGACCCCAGCCACCTCTTGCACGAAACCTGCGCCAAAAAATTCGTCAGTCAAGGGCGAGTTTTCAACACCCTAGTCCGCAAACAACAAGTCGACCGTAACCGCGACCGCCCCAAAAGTGCATGCCAAACAAGCACTAGGCCAAGTCCTGCTGTCGTCCAACGAGTTCATCTATTTGAGATAGCGCCGATCACGCGATCAATTCCTTCACGACTCGCGCTTCGGGCACGACCGCATGGGGTCGATCGAGTGAATCGTACAACTCGTGGCGATGGTCCACGCCGAGCAGTCGGTAAATGGTGGCCACGATATCCCCCGGCGACACGGGGCTCTCAATCGGAAGTGCTCCCGATCGGTCACTGGCTCCGTAGACGAAGCCCGCTTTGACGCCGCCGCCGATCAGCATGATCGAATAACACGCGTTCCAATGGTCGCGTCCGGCGTTGTTGTTGATTTTCGGCGTCCGGCCAAAATCGCCCAGCACTGCGATCAGCGTGCGATCCAGTCGACCACGTTCCGCGAGGTCTTCGATCAAACTGCAACAGGCGTCGTCGAATTGCGGCAGCAACGTCGTCTTGAGCTTTTGGAAGTTTCCGCCGTGCGTGTCCCACGTTGCGTTGGCGTCCGGAGCCCAGGACATCGTGACGACTCGCGTTCCCGCTTCAATAAGACGCCGTGCCAGCAAGACGCTTTGCCCATAGACGTTGCGACCGTACCGGTCTCGCACGTCGTCCGGTTCGGTTTCAAGCTGAAACGCGCGCTGGGCCGCGTTTGACGTTAGCAGGTCAAACGCCCGTCGTTGGAAATCGTTTAAGGCGGCGAGTGGCCGTTCCACCGCGTTTCCCAAACCGTGGTCGAGTGCCGAAAGCAGTCCGCCGCGTGCCAGCATCCGCTCCGCAGCGACTCCAGCGGGCAACGACAGATTGCGGACTCGGAAGTTGGGCGAGTTTGGATCATCGAGAACCCAGAACGGATCGTGGCCGGCCCCCATGAAGCCCGCCAGAAATCCAGGTTGCAGCGGTCCGCCCGCCCCTTCCTTCGTCTTGTACGGCAGCGTGACATAGGGCAGCACGCCCGCGCGCGGCGGTCGCAGTTTGGCAAGCACGGCACCCGGTGACGGATGGTCGGTCGGCTTGGCTCCGCCGCCTTGCTCTCCGCGATCGTGCCCGGTCATCGCCGCATAAACGGCAGCGGCGTGGGAATTGTTGACGCTGTGGTTCATCGATCGGACCAGCGTCGCGCGGTGCAACTGTTGCGACAATCGCGGTAAATGCTCGCAGACGCTCACACCGGACAATGACGTGGAAATCGGAGTGAATTCCCCGCGAATCTCCACCGGCCCGGACGGCTTCATGTCCCACATATCGAGATGACTGGGTCCGCCATTCAAAAACAACACAATGCACGCATCGGCCTGTGCCGCCGAATCGGAAACGCTTGCCGACGACGAGTCTCGTGCCGCCAGCAACTGCGGGAGTGTAAGGCCGACAGAACCGAGCGCGCCGACTTGCAAGAGTTTGCGACGAGTCAGCGGGTTCGATTGAGGTGCGTTGAGCATTCGTAGATTCCTAGCGACCGAACTTGTTGAACTAGGCTCGATCATACGCCCGCACCGCTCTATCTGGAATGCATTCCGCGTATGTGTCGGGGTGAGGCCAATGCCAGGAGCGACTTCGGCGGCCGTCAACAGTCCGTGCGGGGCCGGCAAGCTCTGACGTCGTCGTCGGTCGTACAAGGCGGCGAGTCCGTCCTTTTCCAAGTCTTTTGATGATGGACTTGACCGAGTCGAGTGGCCAGCCGACTTCGATGGCAAGTCGTTCCGCGTGGGCGATACGTCATCAATCAATGTCGAGCGGCGTGCCTCGTCCTTCAACGCACATCAGAATTCGACTGCTGCCATGAATCGAAAACTCCTCGACGGCCCCCGAAGGCCAGCGGATTGTGACGCCGAGTTTTTCGTGGTCACCTCGACCTAGACCAAACACGAGTTGTCGCTCGTTGCCGGCGTGATAACCGTCGCCCGCCATGAGCTGGCTGGAAACACTGCGATCCGCCGTCTTGACGGCCACCGTCGCTCCGATCGCATCGCGTGCCGAACGAGTCGCTCGCAATTGAATCGCCAGAAAATGCCCGTGCGTGCTCGTCGTATTGGTCAGCAACGCCGCCGGTGCATCGAGGTGCGTGATGGCGACGTCTTCCAGTCCATCGCGATTCCAATCCAAACGCGCCAACCCGCGACCGAGATATTGCCCCTCGAAGAACGGTCCAACCTTATGCCGGTCGGCTTCGACAAACTTTCCCTGGCCGATGTTGTGAAAGAATTGCGGCGGCATTTGATACGGGACGCCGGACGCCGACTGATTGCCGACATGTCCATTCGTCACAATCAGGTCCGGCCAGCCATCCAAGTCCGCATCGAGAAACTGCGTGCCGAATCCCAACATGCGAAAGCTCGGCGGTCCCAAACCAACTCGCCGCGTGAAGTCCTCGAAGAACCCATCATCCTGCTGGCGATAGAATGTGTTGGTTTCGTCCATGAAATTCGTGACGAACACGTCCAGTCGCCGGTCCCCGTCCGCGTCGGCAACGGCGATTCCCATCGACCCTTCAGCTCGTCCCCGGTCGCTCATCGCCAAGCCGTTTCCAAGTCCTTCGTCGGTGAATCGAGGCATCTCGATCCGATTTCGATCCGCAGGGATGCGATCGCGCGCCAGAGAATTCACGAAGTAGAAATTCGGTGCGGTGTCGTTGGCAACGAACAGACTCAGACTGCCGCTGTTCGTCAGGTCCGCCGCAACGATGCCAAGCCCCTTGCCGTTCGACATGGTGATGCCGCAGATGTCGGTGGCGTCGTTGAATCGACCATCACCAAGACTGAGATACAGCCGGTCTTGTTCGGCCGAGTAATACGTCGGCGAACAACGCCCTTGCTTGCAAGGCTGCGTGAAGAGGGTCGGACCTTTCAGATAGTTCACGGCGTAGATGTCCGGCCAGCCGTCGTGGTTGAGGTCCGCGATCAGGCAGCTCGTCGTCCACTGCTCGCCGTCGAGTCCGGCCGCGTTTGTGACGTCGCTGAAAGTGCCGTCGCCATTGTTTTCGTAGAGTCGGTTGCGTCCGATGTTGGCCACGAACACATCCGGAAAGCCATCGTTGTTGAAGTCGCCGATGGTCACGCCTTGGCTGAAGCCGTTTTCATTGACACCGCAGACTTGCGTGACATCCGCGAAGCTTCGCCCCGATTGATTACGAAACAGCCGGTCCTCATGTGCCGCCTGACTGGCGTCGGGCGGCCACGTGCAGCCTTGCGTCAACCACAAATCCGGCATTCCATCCGCGTCGAAATCCAACACTCCGACTCCGCCGCCGGTGAACTCGTACATGTATTCGATGGCTTGTGTGGGGTGCCCGCCGTTGATGTATTGAAATCGCAGCCCAACCCGCGCGGCTTGGTCCTCGAATGTGACGTTGAAGCTGCCGACATCGCCCGCAACCGGCAACTCGGTTTCGCGAGAATTCCAACTCGGCAACGGGTAATCAGACAGGTCGAGTTGCAGCGCGAGATTCGCGGATTCGATCGTGCGTTCCGGCGGCAGGTCCATCACGCGGGCTCGAAGTTGTTTTGCCATCGCCGCTTCGTCCGGCGCGCCACTCTTGGCCGCTGCGAGTTCCATGAACCCGCAGGCTTCCCACAGCAACCCCAATTGCTCGGCCAACAGCGATGCCGTGCGAAAGTCCGCGGCAACCTGAGCGGCTTTCACGGCATCCGCGAACTCTTCAATCCGTCGCGACCGAATCAAGAATGGCTCTGCGTCCTGCGGGCGCCCCAGCGTGCGTAGCGTTTGACCGAGCTGATACACGCTGGATTGGTCGTTGCAGTTCCGCCGCGAGGCCTCCCAATAGCACCGAGCCGCCGCTTTCAATTCGTGTTTCGCGCGCGCTCGATGCCCGCGCAATTCCCAAATGTTGGGATGATCGTTGGCCGTCTCCGGCAGGGCGTCGTGCCAGCGGCGGAACGTTGCATCGTCGGCGTCCAGCAACAGTCGCCCAAGTCGGACATGAGCCTGAATCAAGTCCGGTCGCACGGTAATGGCTTTCCGCAGCAACGTTTCCGCGTCTGCCGTTTCCTGCTTGTCAATCAATTGCCGAGCGACTCCGAGCAGCACCACCGGATCGTCGGACTTCGACGCGCGGAAGCGTTCCAACTCTTCCGGGTTCTCCGCGACGGTATCGCCCAGTGCGAGCAGATGCAGTTGCACGTAATCAAACTTGCCGTTGCGAATCTGCGCCAGCAAATAGGGCGTCTTTTCCCACGCACGAGACCCGAGTCCCAATACATACGCCAATTGCCCGACGGCCTGCGGATGACTCGGTTCCAGCTCAAGCAATCGTCGCAGTTGTTGTTCGGCCGCAGACAATTCCAGCGACTCGAACAACAGAATCCGCGCGCCCAACGCCCGAGCCTGCATCGCGAACGATGAATCGTCCGGCACCTTGTCGAATTCGCTCAACGCCTCTGGAAACCGTCGCCGTGCCGCTGCCGAAGCCCCGGCAAGAAACGCCGCCTCGACATTGAACGGATCCGTTTCCTGAACCTGCTTGGCCAACGATGCCACTCGTGCCCAGTCACCCACGGATTGTGCTTTGCGAGCATCCGCCAGCAAGCGGTCGGTCGAGCTTGCGATTTGCCACCACGCAATTCCCGCAATCGATAAGCACAACAATGCGATGGCTAGAATTCGGCGTCGCATGCGGTGACCTGTTTCTTACGGGTCAATTGTCGAATTCCCCGCCTTTTTTCGGTGGCAGCCGGAGTTCCTGT
>JAQBZS010000669.1 GCA_027622115.1 Planctomycetota bacterium
CCGTTGCCGCCGTGCCACGATTCCCGCATTCCCATGAAGACCCAAGGAGGGGCCATGCCGATTCGGTTTCTGAATGTTGCGTTCGTGATTGCTGTGTTTCATCTTCCGGCCATCGGATTGCCGAACGCGAATGCGGGCGACACGAATGCCGTGGCCGCCGACACATCCAAGTCAATGCCCGAACGCATCGGCCTGGTGGATTTGGGCTACGTTTTCAAGAACTACGAGAAGTTCCTGGCATCGCAAGACTCGATCAAGACTGAGATCGCGTCGTTGAGTCTCAAGGCTCAACAACTCACGCTCGAAGCCAAACAGATTGAATTGGCTCTGAATCGGGCCGAACCGGGAAGCAGAGAGCGAGCGGAGCTTGAACAAGAAATGTTGAAGAAGCGACGGCAATTCGAGGACTACCAGCGCACCAGTCGCCAGTCGCTGATCAAGCAAGAATCCAACCTCTACAAGACCGTCTATTTCGAAGTCATGGATGCGGTCCGCGATGTTGCCAAAGAGCAAAACTTTACGCTGGTCATTCGCTTCGACCGCGAACATCTGGATCCCGCTGAATCAAACGTCGATGCGGTTAAGAAAGGCCTAAACCGCCAAGTCATCTACTTTCGCGATCGCAGTGACCTGACGGAGATCGTGCTGAAGCGATTGAATGCGGACTATTCCAAGGGTGGGACCGGCCAACAAGCCGCGCCTTGATTCTGCAATTCGACGACGAAAACAAGGACTTGGACAGTGCCACTTCGGCGTAGGCACGCGCGTTTGAGGAGGAAGAAAGCGTCTCATCAGTTCTTGGTATTTGGACCGCGAGATGTCCACAAACGCGCGTGTGTTGCTACAATCGCAACGCATCAACAAACCGGCATGCGTCACTTGGCTCGCGAGTTTTCCAGAGGAATCGCAATGCGACAGCAGAGCACCGCTTCCACGCGTTCTCGATTTTGCGACGGCATCGATCGCCGTCAGGTCTTGAAGCTGGGATCGCTCGCGGGATTGGGAATGGCGGACGTGTTGCGGATGCAGAATGCGTTTGCCGAGGGCTCGAACCGGAAACCGGCGGGCGACGACATCAACTGCATCTTCCTGTTCATCGTGGGTGGGATGCCGCATCAGGACATGTGGGACTTGAAGCCGGAAGCGCCCGCCGAAATCCGTGGCGACTTCAAGCCGATTTCTACGGCGGTACCCGGCATCCAAATTTCCGACGTGATTCCCAGCATCGCACCCGTGGTCGACAAAATGTCGATTCTCCGCAGTGTGACTCATCCGGATTCGGATCACGGTCGCGGGTTCCACATCATGATGACCGGGCAACGTCCGGGCGCGGGCGATTTCAACGCCGTCAAGGACAACAATCATCACCCGTCGATCGGCTCGATGGTGGCTCGGCTGGGCAAGCCTGGGCCATTGCCGCCGTACATCTGCGTGCCGAACTTCTTGAATAGCGCCGGCCCGTCGTTTCTTGGCGCCAGTTACGGGCCGTTCACGATTGCTGCGGATCCGGCCGCACCGGAATTCGCCGTCCGCGACATCACGCTGCCCGCCAGCGTAACCAGCGAACGGAATCGGCGGCGTCAAGCCGCGCTGCAGGCCATCAATCAATTCGAACGCAAAGTGGAAACCGTCGGCAAACAGGTCCGCGACTTGGACACGTTTTATCAGAAAGCGTATCAACTGATGACGTCCGAGCAGGCCAAGCAAGCCTTCGAGATCACTCGCGAATCCGCCAAGACGCGAGACGATTACGGTATGACGAGTATCGGCCAATGTCTGCTGCTGTCTCGGCGTTTGGTGGAAGCCGGTTGCCGATTTGTCAGCATCGAGAACGGGCATTGGGACACGCACCGAAAAAACACCTACAGCCTCCGCGAGCTACTGTGTCCGTCGTTCGACCAAGCCATCCCGGCATTCCTCAACGATATGGAACAGCGGGGCCTGTTGGAGAAAACGTTGGTCGTGGTGACCACGGAATTCGGTCGCACGCCGCGGATCAACCAACTCGCCGGACGAGACCACTGGCCGAACGCGTTTTCGATTTGCATGGCCGGTGCCGGACTCAAGGTCGGACAAGTCATCGGTTCGACCGACAAACAAGCCGCCGAAGTCGCTGATCGACCGATCACGCCGTCCGATGTCATGGCCACGATCCTCAAGGTGTTGGGGATCGACCACGAAACGGTCATGCACACGCCGCTGGGGCGTCCCGTGCCACTCGCCGATGGTGGCAAGCCGATTGCTGAACTCTTCGGTTAAGAGCAATTCACCGATGCTATTGGCGTAGGACGGGCACTCTTGCCCGTCTCCCAAGGCAAAGACGGGCAGAGTGCCCGTCTCCCATGGCAAAGACGGGCAGAGTGCCCGTCCCCCATGGCAAAGACGGGCAGAGTGCCCGTCTTACAGTCTGTCGTGGGCGCTTTCTCTGTGAGTCGCATCGTCGCACAGCTGATCGAATAGCAAGCGAGCCTTGAACACGTAGATTCCCATGTTCCGACTTCAATTTCGATCGGATCCCTGCTTGGCGTCTTCCGCTTCCTTGAGCCGTTTTTTCTTGAAGACTTCGATCTTGGCGGACTCTCCCGCAAGTCGTGCCGGCCACTTGAACGTCGGGAATTTCGTGCGATCCGAGCCCTTCAAGTGCGGCTGCTGTGTCCGAGTTTCCGGATTCGAATACTGCCACGGATTCCCGCGAAACACCTCGTCGATCAGTTTGAACAAGCGGGCGTCGTACGTCTTGAGTTCGTCCCGAGTATCGACATAGTTGTGGTCGTGATCCGGCGGGCGATTCGTGCCGAAGTACGATTGCACGCCTTCGGCCCAGTATTCCGCTCGATTGGTCGACGCATATTTGGCCTTCCACAAGCCCGCGGACATCGCTTTATCGTAGGTCTCCTTGAGTCGCTGTTCGAAAGTCTTATCCACCGTGTTCAGACCCATGTGATGGATTGTGTGGGCAAACTCATGAACGAGAATGTTTTCCTTGTGGTACGGATCGCCGGGAAAACGCAGCAAGTTTTCTTCCCCGCAACTGGTGGCCGGGCGATGCGGCGTGGCGCCCAGACCACGGGCTCGGCGATCCCAAAAGTTCTTGGGTGTCAGCGTCGCGTGTTCGGGAACATCGGTCGTGAATTCGCCGGCAGCCATCACGACGAATCGCGTCCGGTTCTTGATGATGGCGTCACGAATGTCTCGGCGACCCACGAGCATGCTGTTGATCAGATAAGCCGCTTCCATCAGCGCCGCGTCTTCAACACGTTTCGAGCCGATGACGGGAATTCCGTCGGCACTCACGTACTTGCCATAGAACGCGTCGAGTTTCAGCCGCTCAACGACATCGCTGGGTGGCGAAACCGGAGTCGCGATCGACGGACTGTAGGATTCGGCGAAACAACTCCCGCCGCCGATCAACAACACGACAACATGCAATATCCGTCTGATCGACGATTTACGATTCATCGGAGTCTTTCCGGTTTCAGAGTGAGTGGTGGCTCGCGCAAGTGTCCGACGCACGTGATGACGCGTCGCGGGACCGAGCGTATCGAACGCCGGTTCGTAATTGCTATTCGTTGGTAATAGCGTTGTCATTTGTCGCTCGCCTTGAATGACATCAAGAACGCCAGCAGGTCCGACACTTGCTGAGCCGTCATGTCCTTCACCTGAAGGTCCGGCATCAGCGACACGCGTTGCGTGACCATCTCGTCGATGTCGCCGGTCTTCAATTTGACCTCTTCATTCTTGGCGTTCTTGAGCACCGTCTCGTCATCTGAGCGACTGACGAGCAAGCCGGTGTGCGATTTGCCGTTGACCGTGATCACGACGTGCGTCGTGTATTTGGGATCGATTCGTTTGGACGGTTGCAGAATGCTTTCCAACACCTGAGTCGGCGATTGCTTCTTCGCGATCTCGGCCAAATCCGGGCCCAGCGGTTTGCCGACGTCTCCCAACTTGTGGCAGCTTTTACATTGCGTGCCGTTGCCGACAAACAACTCGCGGCCCCGCGCGACGTCGCCGCTCAACGACAAGATCTGTTGCGGATCGATGACCGAACCAAGCTTCTTGGCTCGCAGTTCTGCCGGTACGAAATGCTCGAACAGATCGCGAATCAGCGCGTTCGAGTTCTGTTGCGAGGCCGTCACGATTTCTTGACCGAGCGTGGGTGGGAGCGGATCGTCACGCATCATCCGCGACAACGCCAACGACGACTTGATGGTCGTCAGCAACTCTTCGATCAGTTTCGCACGGTCCGCCTGCCGCTTGGTTTGGCGAGCTTTCACGGACGCGGTGTCTTGCTCGATGGCGGCCGCGCGGTCTTCCGTGGTCGGAGTGTCGTGCTTGGCTTCCAGCGCGATCTTTTTCGCCGATCGATTGATGCGAGCAGTTCGTCCCGCTTCTTCCCTAAGAGCCGCACTCGGTTCGTCCAGGTTTCGTAAATCGGCGATCTGCGAATAAATCCCCGAGTGCATCGACAATTGGCGGATCCAATCGTGAATCAGTCGAGCACCCGGTTCGTCGACGATCTCCGATCCGATATGCGGCATGCGGCCGCGACCGAGTTTGCTCATGCGATAATACAACACGGAACGAAGCGGATCGGACGGGGCAATGATCCGTGCGTTTTGGATGCCAAACGTGCCTTGAGTCGGCCGCACGTCCAGTGCCCCGGTTTTGTCGAGTGGCTTATCGGTTTGCAGTTCAATGTATGCCGAGCCGCCGCCGCCGTTTCGATGGCAGTGCGCGCAGTTGACGTGCAAATAGGAGCGGGCTCGCGCGTCGATCTCCGCGAATTCGGCGTGCGGATTGGTGAGCTTCGGGCGGTCGGCGAGTTGGATCGGTTCGTCGTTCTTGCCGTCGGCCAACT
>JAQBZS010000670.1 GCA_027622115.1 Planctomycetota bacterium
GTCAGGATCGCTCGGAAGACAAGCTGGTCGTGTTGGATGTGCTGGCAGCAGATCTCGACGGACGTCGGTTCAACATAGAAATGCAAACCACGCTGCCGACCGATTTGGCGAAGCGGCTGACTTACTACAACTGCATGAACTATGTCCGGCAATTGAGTCCCGCTGATCCGTATTTCAAGCTTCGTCCGGCAATCAGCATCTGCGTGCTGAACCGAGTATTGTTCCCGTCAGCGGCCGAGTTTCACCTGAGCTTCCGGCTGCGCTGCGATCAACAGGACTTGATCTTCAGCGAGGATTTGGTTTTCCACGTTTTGGAGTTGCCGAAGTTTGAGAGCGAGGTCGATAATGTGATCCTGTCCGATCCGTTGGAGAAGTGGTTGTATTTTCTCAAGCATGCTGAGCACCTCGAGGCTGACGAATTGGCCGAACAGTTGATCGATTCTGAATACCGCGAAGCGGCTGGAGTGTTGGAGATGATCTCGAAGTCCCCCGAAGAGCAACAATTCTACGAAGCTCGCATGAAGTTCCTGCACGACAACGAAGGTCGTCTAATCGCCGCTCGAGAAGAAGGCCGCGAAGAAGGTCTCGAACAGGGCCGTGAACAGGGTCTCGAACAGGGCCGCGAACAGGGTCTCGAAAAAGGCTCGATTGTCGGCAGAATTCAGGCGTTGCAGGAATTGCTGGGTGACGAAGCATCGAGCCTCGCAGAACTGTCGGCACGTGAACAAGCAGAATTGGCATCCGTGTTGTCCGACTTGCAAAGTCGCCTGCGCTCCCGAGGCGCGTGACGCGACCGGGTTGTAGTCGATGGTTCATGACAGCGGTTCGATTTATGCATTCCGCTTCGACTCGCGCTTGCGGCTGGACATGATGATGATAACTGAAGCGACGCCAGCAACACGTCGATCATGACCGACGGCAACGACTCGTTGAGCCGATGGGCCGAGTCGGGTTTGGGCGTTAGCCGCGTCGTTGATTTTGAGATCGATCACCAATCGGATCGACTTGGCGTAACCACACATCGAATGTGACTTCCGGTAGCCTGTCCGATACGTGCGGAGTAGACTCTTCGCAATTCTTCTCGCATTGCTCGGAGAAATCATGAACGCACGCCGGTTTTTTGCGCTGCTTTGTTCTCTGTGTTTCGTGTCCTCGGTTCAGGCGGCGGATTGGCCGACTTGGCGGTTTGATGCCGGGCGGCATGCGTCGACGCCGGAAAAGCTGCCCGCCGAGTTGAATCTGCAATGGATCAAGCTTATGCCCCCGCTCAAGCCGGCTTGGCCTGAGGATCCTCGGCTGCACTTTGATGGGGCCTACGAGCCAGTCGTCGCCGGCGAGACTTTGTTCTTCGGCTCTTCGCGCGACGATTCGGTGACGGCGGTCGATTTGAAAACGGGATCGGTCGTTTGGAAGTTTCTGGCGGACGGTCCCGTGCGGTTTGCTCCACTGGTGAATAACGGCCGTGTCTTTTTCGGAGCCGATGATGGTTGCTTTTACTGTTTGGAAGCCAAGACGGGCCGCGCCTTTTGGAAGTTTGTTGCCGCTTCTCGCAAGGTGATCGGCAGCGAGCGATTGATTTCGGTCTGGCCAGTGCGTGGCGGGCCGGTACTGGTCGATGGGCGAATTCATTTCACGGCGGGCGTCTGGCCGTTCGAAGGTACGTTCTTGTATTCGCTCGATGCGGATACCGGCGCGGTGATTTCCAAGGTGACGACTGACGAAAACAGCTCGACCGGGCAACAGTCGATTGAGCACGATGTCGTCACGCTCGACGACATGACTCCGCAGGGGTATCTGGCGGCGACGGAGGCTTCGTTGTTTGTGCCGCAGGGTCGTTCGGGCGTGTCGGTGCTGGATCGTAAGACGAACAAGTTCGGCGCGTTTAGTTATTCGGCAAGCGGAGCGACCACGTACCACGTTTCCGCGACCGACCGTTGGCTGTTTCACGGCGCGATCACCTACGACATGACGTCGAAGAAACAGATCAGCTCGGCGACGCAGGCACCTGTCGTGGGCGAAGGAATCGTGTATGCGACCGAGACGAATTCGATCAATGCCTACGATCTGGCCGACGTGAAAATGGTCGAGAAGACTGACCGTCGCGGCAAGACATCAACGGTACCGATTTTGAATCAACTGTGGAGCGTTCCCACGACCACGATCTACGGCGACGCACCGGCTGACGTTCAGAAGACACTGAGCACTCAACCGTTGGTCGTTGATTTGCTGGCTGACAAGCAACTCTTCGGGCATCAAGGCGGACTGGTCTTCGCGCTCAGTTTGGACGGGCAACAGCCGCGCGTGACTTGGAAGGCGACGATCGACGGCCACGTCACTTCAATGATCGCCGCCAACGGACGGCTGGTGGTCGTCACTCAGGAAGGGAATCTGTACTGCTTCTCGGGTGAGTCGGTGACGCCGCAAACTCATCGTCTGGCCGAATCTCATTTGCCCGCGCAAGCGACGGACTGGACCGATCGAGTCGTTGCGATTCTCGAAACGGACAAACCGGGCGACGCGTATTGCGTGGCGGTAGGTGTCGGTTCAGGCGGACTCATTTCCGAACTGGTTCGGCAATCAAAAGTGCGCGTCATCGTCATCGATCCAGACCAAGACGCCATCTCGAAACTGCGGCGACAGTACGACGGGCTTGGCTTGTACGGCACTCGCGTGACGGCGCATGTCGGAGACCCGCTGACGATTGATCTGCCGCCCTATGTCGCAAACTTGATCGTTTCGGAAACTCCCGAGAAGTTTGGGCTAGTGGCCAAGCCGGAGTCGATCGCCGCACTCTACAAAGCACTAAGACCCTACGGCGGCTCGGCTTGGTTGGCCGTGAACCGTGACGGTCAAGACGCAATCGGTGAGGTCGTCGCTGCCGCCAAGTTGCCTCAAGCGGAATTCGTCAAGGGCAACGCGTTTGCTCGACTCGTGCGCAGCGGGGCGTTGCCCGGTTCAGCGGATTGGACTCACGAATACGGCGACGCGTCGAACACGTTGATGTCGCATGACAGTCTCGTGAAGGCGCCTTTAGGAGTGCTGTGGTTCGGTGGCCCGGCAGCCGACGGCAGTCTGTTTTACAACCGACACTTTTGGGGTCCGAGCATGGCCGTCATCGGCGGCCGCATGTTCTTGCAAGGCCCCAACAAAATGACTGCGGTCGATGTTTACACGGGGCGTATCTTGTGGCAGTTGCCGTTGGAAGGCGAAGCGAATTACGAACCGGGCCGACGTGGGAACGATTTCGAAGGCTCGCTGGCGGGGTACCACTTTCTGGCGGTTGAGGATGCCGTCTATTTGGTGCATGAGAAACTCTGCAAGAAAATCGACCCGACAACCGGCGACTTGATCAACGAGTTCAAACTGCCTAATCCCGACGATGATTGGGGACGCATACGAGTCGTCAAGGACAAGCTGATTGCGGAAATTTTTCGCACGCTCGATGCCGACAAAACCAAGTTGCCGCCGTCTCGCCAGTTGTTGGCGGGGACTCAGGCCGCCGTCGAAATTCGAGCCATCGATCGACACACCGGCTCGAAACTTTGGACCTTCGAAGCCGAAGCGAGTTTTCCCGTGCTGTCCGTCGGCACCGATCGCCTCTTCGCGTTCGATGGGGCGCTCGATAGTTTCTACAAGGATTGGAAGCGTCGTGGCGAGATTCCCAAGGCCTCGGATATTCGCTCGATCAAAGCCATTGACCTCGAAACGGGCAAGCTGGTTTGGAAGCAAAATTCCAGCTTGATCGGCACGTGGCTGTCGTACTCGGGCGAACAAGAAGTTGTCGTGATGAGCAACAAATCAAACATCATGGCGGTCGATGGCTTGACTGGAAAAGAACTGTGGACGCAGAGTTCTGACGGCGTCGGATTCAAAGGCCATCCCGAGAGCTTGTGGGATCGCGTGATCGTGTGGAACGATCGAATTCTCGACCAGCGCGGCCCCGGTCTGGCTTGGAATCTGAAGACCGGCGAACGAGTGCCTCGCATTCACCCGATCACGAATGAGGAAACTCCGTGGGAATTCACGAAGGCCGGGCATCATTGCAACTACGCGATCGCCAGCCCGCATCTGATGACGTTTCGAGCGGACACGGCCGGTTTTTGCGATATCGAATCGGGCAACACATCGCGGCTCAAGGGTTTTCGCAGCGGTTGTCGCAACAGCTTGATCCCGGCCAACGGTGTGCTGAATTCGCCGAACATGGCACACGGCTGCATCTGTGGCTACTCGTTATTTACATCGCTGGCGTTGGTGCATCTGCCCGACTCCGAAGTTTGGAGCTACTCGGCCCTGACTATCGATGCAAAGAAGGACGCCGTGCGTCGAGTCGGCATCAACTTCGGCGCACCCGGCGATCGCCAGGACGACTCGGGAACTTTGTGGTTGGACTACCCGAGCGTGGGCGGTGCGTCGCCGGTCGTGCCGATCCAAGTCACCGCCGACAGCCCGAGATATTTTCGGCGGCATTCGTCGTTGCTCGAAGGCGACGGAGTCAAGTGGATCGCCGGCTCAGGCATCGACGGCGTGACGAGCGTCTCGCTGACAACAAATCAGAGAGCCACCGACACACCTCAACGATTCACCGTGCGGCTGCACTTCAGCGAACCGGATCGGAAGAAAATCGGCGAACGAGTCTTCGACATCACCCTGCAAGGCAAACTCGTCATCAAGGATTTCGACATCGCTCGCGAATCCGCCGGCCGTCCCGTCGCGCTGCGGCGTGAGTTCGAAACGGTCTCGTCCGATGGAACCCTGAAAGTCGAATTCGCAGCGAAAACCGGCCGAGCGGTCCTCTCCGGCGTGGAAGTCATCGCCCTGAGTGAGTGAGTCCCGCTCATCAATCTGCGTCTATCAACTTT
>JAQBZS010000671.1 GCA_027622115.1 Planctomycetota bacterium
GGGTCGAGCCGCACTTGAAACTGTTTCTCGTACCCGCCCCAACTGTTGACTTCCGCCACGCCCGGCACGCTCCGCAACTGCGGCTTGACCACCCAATCGTGCAGGGTTCGCAGTTCGGTCAATTCCTGCACCCGCACCCGTTTCGGCAGCTTCGAGAAGTCAACACCGGGTTTGGTCACCACATAGTGAAAGACTTCGCCAAGCCCGGTGGAGACCGGTCCCATTTGCGGTCGCCCGATTCCGTCCGGCAATTCGACCGTGCCGATCCGCTCGTTGATGAGCTGCCGCGCGAAGTAGATGTCGGTTCCGTCCGCAAAGATCACTACCACTTGCGACAGCCCGAACTTCGAGATCGACCGCAATTTGTGCAGGCCGGGTAGGCCGGCGATGGCCTGTTCGATCGGAAACGTCAGTTGCCGTTCGACCTCTTCGGGGCTGAGTGACGGCGCGACCGTATTGATCTGCACCATCACCGGCGTGGTGTCCGGAAACGCATCGACATCCAGGTATTGCAACGAAAACGCACCCGTCACGATCACAGCGAGCACCGCCAACAGCACGATCGCCCGGTTTCGCAACGAAAAATCAATAAGCCAATTCAGCACGAGAGATCCCGTTCGTATGCAATCGCTGTTTCCGCAAACCTGGTTTACCTGTCAGCCGCAGGCCTACGCACCTTCTACAACTCTCAATTGGCCGCGGCGTGTCGGCCAATGGAAAACTCGCGGTCCGTTGGAGACTGCGGTTAAGTTGAATTAAACGAGCCTATCGTCCGCGCGGAGTATGATAGGTGATTCAGGAATAACCTGGGGTCCGGCACACGTTGTTCAATTCTGGATCAACGTCGCCGACGCTCGTTCGCTCGCCGGCTGGCGGCTTCCAGGCTGGCGCGTTCGCGGGGAGTCAGGCTGGCTTCACCCTGACTGCTGATCTTGGCCAAGATACGATCGAGTTCATGATCCAAAGCCGGGTTGACGGGCGCGGTGTCATCGGACGGTCGGTAAACGCGTATTTGCGGTCTGCGCCGCATGTTGAACTTTCGCGTCCATCCGCCCATCAGCGATCTTGCAAACGACGTGAGATTCCACTGAAAGTAACCATAAGCCAAACCGAAGACACCTCCGCCGAGATGCGCCATGTGTGCTACTCGCGAGTCCGGCGACGACATGCCGATGATGTCGACGGCAACCCAAAGCACCGGCAGAAAACGCAGTTGCATGGGGATGACCAGCATCAACAAGATAATACTGCGAGGAAATCGCATCGCCGCCAGAAAAACCAGCGAGTAGATGCCGCCGGATGCCCCGACCGTGGGATTCGACGAGTTCGTGGCCACCTGATACATCAGATGCACGCAACCGGCGAAGATGATCGAGCACAAATAGAACGACAATAACTCACGGCTGTCGTAGACCCGCTCCAACATGCCGCCGAAGATCCACAGCCCGATCATGTTGAACAGGATGTGCGTGATGCCGACGTCGCTGTGGCAAAACCCGTAGGTCAAAAGTCGCCAAACAAGCTGATACGCCTCGGAGCGTTGCAATTGGAGCGCGCTGTTGAACGCGCTGTGCGTGGCCGCGTTGGCCAGAAAGACGGCGACATTGGCAATCAGTACAGCCTTGACGAACCAAGCTGGATTGCCGTCGCGACTGAATGTTGCCGCATGTTGCCCGCCCCCGCCCCAGTTACTTGAGGCGGACGAATCCCGAGCGTAGTCACGATTGTAAATACCCATGACGTGAGTCCGAACTCCTTGGACTTTGGGGGGTTGGCTTCCTTGCCGGTACTCGCACGGGGACGAGCTGCGGTTGCATTGACTTCCACAGCGTCAAGAAATTGTCAAAACATTCGGCTGTGATGTCCGCCAGGCGCTCCCATACCGAAGTCTGGTTTTGTTGCTGCGAAGTTGCCGAGCGCCCTGGTCGAAAAGTCATTCACCTCTCCTTGAGCCGGAATTCAACCGCCCCGATTCTACATCGGCAGTTGTTGATAGAGTTGCTTGACGTCTTTCTTGAGTGATTCCACTTCATCCTTGGCGGTCTTGATCAGACGCCTGAGCCGATCCAGCTCGAATTCCGCGTCGTTCCGTTCTTCTTCGATCGCGTCGATTGTGGGCAAGACTCCCGTGGGGAACTCGGGATCGACATCGGTGGGACCGCCAGCCACCGGAACGCCTACACGACCATTCAATTGCGTCATGCGAAACTGCAACAGCGCGTTGGCGTCGTCGAACTGAGTTTGCTCTTTGGCGAGATTCCGTTGGGCGGTGTCGATATCGACGCGGATATTCGTGAAGCGGTTTTTGAAATCGTCGAACCGCAGCTTGTAGCCGCCCGGCACCGCCGAGCGAAATCGCCAAGGAACCGTGGCGTTCCAACCTTGGATTTCCTGGTCGAACGGCCGCCACGTCGGGCGAACGTCGCAGTCATTTTCCCGAAGCTGACCCGCAATCACCTCGAATTCACCGATGAATTTCGATGCGCCGGTGTTGGGATCCAGTTGGAAGCCATACAAGACGGGCATGGTGTCCGGCGGTTGTCCCGCCACGGACGCGTCCGATCTGACACCATGATTCGTGCCGATCCCCAATCGCAATTGTCCCGTCGGCGAAAACTGCATGATGGTGACAGGCGAAAACGACTGGCCCCAACCGAGCATCGTCCGAGCGAACTCGTCCTGAGCCTCGAACAATTCGCGTTCCTTGCCGATGGCCGTTTCTTCCAGCCCCTCGCCCGCCTTCTTGACGGTATCGAGCGATTTGCTCCAACTGTTTTGGATGTGGAGCATTTTGGAGGCGAGAACCAGCGCCGGCAGCCAAGCCAGCATCACCATCCACAGCAAAACCTTGCCGAAAATATGCATCGAGTGGGTCTCGGCTTTGACGACGAATTGAATCAATCACTTACGACATCGGAGTTTACGTACAGTCGAGCCATCATACGGGAGCAAAAACAGCAGGGTCAAGAAGAATCAATTGCCGTTCGATTGCTGATCAAGGCAGCTCGGTCATAATCGTTGCAATTCGGCAGGTTTACCAAACTGTTGGGCACAATCGACGGATTTGGTGCAATCGACCGGCCACGGTTTGTAAACATCGGTGAGCACGGAGTCGTTTCTGATGCCTAAACGTAAACAGCCGAAAGTGCGTCGCGAAGATCTCAAGCCCGGCGAGAATCTCTGCGATCATTGTACGGCCAAATGTTGCCGCTATTTCGCATTGCCGATTGAAACGCCCACGGATTGGGCGGATTTTGACCACATTCGCTGGTACATGATCCACGGCAACGTGTCGATTTTCGTGGAAGGCGACACGTGGTACTTGATGGTGCTCGCGGACTGCAAGCACCTGCTGGACGACAATCGCTGCGGTATTTATCACGATCGTCCGCAGATTTGCCGCAATTACACGACGGAAAACTGCGAATACGACGACGATTCGTGCTACGACAAGCTCTTCGAGGCTCCCGAGCAAATCTGGGAATACGCCCACGCGGTGCTGCCGCCGAAGAAACCCGCCAAAAGCGATCGGCTGTCGCTGCCGATTGTGAGTTGATTGACGGCTGCCGTGAGTTTGGTGAATCCAACCCGACTGGAGAAACAGCATGAAAACCTTCTGCGTATCGCTGATGGTCTGCTTGAGCGCGACCGCCACCGCGTCTGCCGCGGAAATCACGTTTCCACCGAAATTGCCCGGCGGCAAGCTGTTGGTGACGGACACTTCGCCGGACCTGCTGAAGCCAAGCGCACCACTGCAACCCGGCGTCAAAATCGCAAAGACGCCGCCAATCGTGGACTTCGCGTATTACCCCGGCCAGGACTACGCCGCCAAACTGTGGTCGGCTTGGGGCGAAAGTCTTGCCGTGGGTGACCTGTGCTATTCGTCCATCGGAGATCACACTGGGCCATCGGGCAACGCGTTTCTCTACGAATACAACAGTAAGACGCAGAAACTCGAACTGGTCGTGGACTTGAAGAAGTTGCTCAACGTGCCTGCGGACCAGTACACCCCCGGCAAGATTCACAGTCGGATCGATTTGGGCAGCGACGGCTGGATTTACTTTTCAACGCATCGAGGTTCGACGCGAGTCACCATTCCGAAGTTCGGCTTCACCGGCGGTTGGATTTGCCGTTATCACCCCGAGACCAAGCGCAGCGAGATCGTGTCGCACGGGCCGATTCCGAACCAAACGCTGCCGACAAGCATTCTTGATCCCGACCGCATGATCTTCTACGCCGGAACTCAAGACGGCTCGAATCAGAAAAAGCCGATGTTCTTGGCGTACGACGTCAAGAACCGCAAAGTGCTCTATTCCGACGATTACGGTCCATACCGATACGCCATCTTCGCTCGTTCTACGGGCAAGCTGTATTTCCACGGCAACACTTCCAGCCCCGGCCAATCGCAGGGTGCCAAGTCGCTGGTGCGATTCAATCCCGACAAGCCGGGACCACCCGTCGCAATCAAGGCGGAAGTCGGCTTGCGGGCGGCCAGTGAGGAGACGTCGGACGGCAAGGTCTACACCGTCGACCACGACAACCTCTGGGAATTCGACACGAAGACCGAAACCGCCAAACACATCGGTCCGACGGCCGTCGCCAAGCAAACCTATACCACCAGCATCGATGTCGACCGCAAAACCAACCGTTACCTCTATTACGTCCCTGGGGCACACGGGAATTCGGAAGGAGACGGCTCGCCGCTGGTGCAATACGACCTCAAGACGAACACGCGCAAAGTGATCGCGTTCTTGTTCCCGTACTACCACAAGAAATACGACTACGTTCCCGGCGGCGTCTTCGGCAGTGCGGTTTCGCCGGACGGCAGCAAGGTCTACATCACCTGGAACGGGG
>JAQBZS010000672.1 GCA_027622115.1 Planctomycetota bacterium
CGTGCCGGTGGAAGCCACGACTGACAAGCTACTGAAGGGCTCGGCCCATTCTTCTCAACTAAGCCCGGTGGAGTTAGAGTTAGTGCTGGCGATACGAATGGAGACGGCGTTGCTGATCTCCTCGCTGGTTCCGGCGTTGGGCGTGCCGGTGAAGTTCGCATCTTTAACGGCCGAGACAGCGCCCGACTTGGTTCGCTCACCCCATTTGGAAGCGGATTCATTGGAGGAGTCAACGTAGGGAGCACCAATACCAACGGAGATCAATTCCTTGATATCTTAAGTAGTAGAGCCTCGGGAGCAGCTCAGCACGTCATGCTGAATAATGGTGAGACATTCGCGGACCTCAACAACTTCGCCGCCTTCGATCGAGAATTCTAACAAGGCATATTCGTCGACTGACTGTTAGTGTGGTCGGGATTCCTGAACCATTACTACCTTGACGCGCTAACCGCGAATGAAACCTCGCGAATTCTGCGACGACGTGGTCCGTGAAGACCATCCAGTCGGGCCACGGACTCACGGCGACGATCGGCAAGACCGCCGCCAGCAGCAAGCCGCTCAACGTGGCTGCGGCACCCACTTGCGGTCGGCGTCGACCGGCCACGAAATAAACGGCAACCGTGAACAGGCTTAGCACTGTGATTTGCATCGACACCCACAGCAGCGAGATTCCCAAGTCGTTCATTGATTTTGCTCCCGCAAAAAGTCTTCGAGCAATTCACGATCGCCGTCGCTGAGTTGCTCCTGTTGTCCAAACAGACTGATCAACAGCTTCTCCTTGGATCCGCGAAAGACCCGTTTGACCAAGTCGTCCACCAGATTCACGGAGACTTCGTCGAAGCTCCGCACGGCTTCAAAGAGGAATGGCCGATCCTGATTTGTCTGACGAAGAAAGCGTTTTTCGGTGAGAATGCGGATCAGCGTGGCGACCGTGGTGTAGGCCAGATCGCGACCTCGCAGTTCCAGTCGCTCTCGCACATCCCGCGCGGTGGTACCGCCATCGAGATCCCAGAAAACCTGCATGATCTCCAATTCCCGCTCGGTCAACTCCGGTGCCTTGGGCCTTGCCATGCGATTCCTCTTCCAAAAGCGAGAGACTCATTTGGTTTTGCAAATTTGGTTTTATAGTAGTCGCGTGGTCGGAGATGCAACGCAATTCCAAGGATTCCGGAAACTTCTTGAGACTTTTCGAGACACGTCGATCGCATGCCTCTTGAGCAAGATCGAGACACTGCATTCGGCAGCCGCGCCGAAGACTGGCGCTATGGCCGACGATATCTACGACGCGTCGATGAACACGGCGAAGTAGTTTACGACGAAGTGCCGTTGTCCCTGGAAGACATGCTTCATCCGGAAGAAGGGGACGAGCATGCCAGCGTTCCAGGACATGCCAGAGATCGTCGTCGACTTTACGCCGGCTTAATGCGTTACCTCCCCACGGATCGGACCGCGGTGGCATTGGACGATTGCAATGTCGATCTCTGTTTGCCGGGGGTGCCGGGATTGCGGCCCGATATCGCCGTGCTTGAAGTTCCGCAGGTGCCCGAGAACTTCGACGACATGGGCACCTTTCATTTGACAAAGCATCAGGGAGTCCCGCTGCTGTTCATCGAAGTGACATCGCAGGACACGCGTAAGAATGATGTGGGCATTAAGCTGGAGTACTACGAACAGGCCGGAGTTACGGATGAAAGACTCGGTCGGCGATTCCGAAGACTGAGCCCAGAATTCTTCGCGCGGACTGCCGAATTCGGAGCGTCTCAGCCGAACAGCCGCCGGACCGGCTTGCCCAAGTCCACGATCGGAACGGGGCGATCACCCGCATAGAGGACTCGATCGGGATCGATGCCCATCGCGCAGTGAATCGTGGCGTGGTAATCCGGAATCGAAACGGGCTCGGAAACGATCTTCATCCCCAACTCGTCGGTTTCTCCGACAACAGTCCCGGTTTTCAAGCCACCGCCGGCGAGAATCAAACTGAATGCCTTGGAATGATGCCCACGCCCTCCGCCACCATCGAAAGCCGCCGGGCGACCGAATTCCGTGCCCAATGCAATGAGCGTGCGATCGAGCAACTTCTTTGACTCCAGATCCTGAATCAGTCCCGACAGCGCGACGTCCAATTCCTGGATCAGCAAGTGCTGCTTCAATTGACCGTCGTTGTGGGTATCCCAGCCGGTTCCGTTCACAAAGTTGAGGTTGTGTGAGACCTCGATGAACCGGACGCCGGATTCCACCAATCGCCGCGCCAACAGGCAGCGTTGACCAAATTCGCCGCCATAAGAATTGCGAAGGCCGGCCGGTTCCTTGTCGAGTGCGAAGACTCGCATGAACTCCGGGCCGGACAATTTCAACGCCTGCGACAAGGTTTCGTCGTAGGCACGGATCGCGGAGTCTTGGGGATTCGCCGCGCGGTAATCTCGTCGCAAACGATTCAGCAGTTGTTCACGACGGGCTCGGCGGGAAACGGTGACATCCTTGGGTCGAGCCAAACCGGCCGGTCCCGCCTTCGTGTCCGTGAGGTAAATGAAGTTAGCCTTTGCTCCGAGGAATCCCGGCCCGCGTGTCACGTTCGGATAACCGATTAACGCGTAGGCGGGCACTCCTTCGTGGGCGGGTCCGCGTTCATGGGCCACGATCGAACCGATCGATGGATAGACGATCGTGCCACTGGTGGGACGCCCCGTATGCACGCGGTTCGTCGCGGCCGCGTGTTCGTCGATGACTTCATGGTGAATGCTGCGAATGACGGCGAACCGATCGAGCATCCGGGCGCAGTGCGGCAGATGTTCGCACAGTTGCACGCCGGAAATCGCGGTGTCGATCGAGTCGTAATACGATCCCGGCTTCTTGGCCTTGGGATCGCCCTTGCGTTTGGGGTCCCACGTGTCGATGTGACACGAACCGCCGCCGAGCCAAATGAAGATGCAGTGATCGGCCTTGCCGCGTGGATGCTTGTCGGGTTTGCCTTCGCTCGGTCGCGACTGATCGCTCGCGGACAACACGCCAACCGACGCTGCGGCGACGGATCCCGCCTGCAAGGACCGCCCCACAAATTCTCGCCTGTCGATCCGACTCATCAATTCCTCCAATTTCAATCACACCCTCAATCACGGCCGATGCTGAGTTCGCGTTCGATGATCTGATCCATCTGCTCGGCGGACAACTCGTCGGCTTGCGAAAGTGCCAGCAACAAGCCCTGTGCGTCCGTAACTTGTAACACGAGAGCCTCGCTGCGACTGGATTTGGGTTTGTCGCTGCCGCGGTAGTCGAAAGCTTCGAATTCGAGCTTGAGTTCGTCGCCTTTTTCCAGATTGAATTGTTCTAAGTCTAAACGGAAGTCCGTCGAGTTGTACGACAAATTCGGGACATCGCCGGGTCGAGTGCTCACGACTTCAATCGTGCTGGGCTCATCCTCTTGCCGCTTGAGGTCAATCCGCTGGATCGATACGTGCAACAGAATCTTCGAGATGCCGTAGTCGTCTCGTGCGCCGTAGCCGAAGCGAGGTTCTGCCACGGGCAAGATCGCGGGATTCTTCACGGTTCGCATTGCAAACACGCGCGGCGGGCGATCGGCCTTCAATCGGACGTAGCCTTGAATCGACTTCACCATCGACAGCCCGTCCTCGTCTTCCACTTGAATCTCGAATCGAACGGGTTCTGTCACGCTCGACAACGGGCTCTTGCCGTTCAGAATCCACTCCTTGCCGCTCGCATCGTTCTTGGCGAGTTCATATTCCACGTCGTCGATCTTCAACCACGCACGTTTCAGCAGCTTGTTCTTGCAGGTCACCGCGAGATCCACCGAAGAACCTTCAATCACGGCGATCTGCCGGAGACCGCTTTGATCTTCCGTTGTGTCGGTGCGAACGTGGGCCGCGTAACTTGGCGGAGTCGGCGTGAGCTTGAAGTCAATCACCGGCAACGGGATGGCGTTGACCGACAAGGTGTCCGTGTAAGCGTCGCCGATGAATACTTGATAATTCACCGAGTCGATCAGTCGCGGCAGCTCGCCGATGTAGATCCGCGTCTTATCCGAAGGCGATGGGTTGTTGGACTTCAGCGCGACCTCGGTGTGAATCCCGCCCTTTTGTCCGACGAGCTTGACCTGCCCGGATTCCGGCAACTCGCCGCCGCACGTGACTTCGAACATCACCGGGCGACCAAACGGTACCCGCACGATCGCCGACGCGTCGCCAGGCAGTACCTCGACTCCGCCGACGACCAACTGCGTGATCCGTGTCTTGGTGGGATAGTGCGTTTCGCCCAGCATCATGCGGTTGATGAAGGCCTGTGCGAAGTCCGGAGCCAGGCCGATACCCGCTCCCACAACAATCAGCGTGGCGGCCATCGTGGCGACTCGCCGAGAGACCTGCTGATAGGACATTCCATGAAACACATTGAGCCGAGTGCTGAAGTCCGACACGTAGCCGACAACGGCATTCGCCAACTGACGCGAACCCCAGCGGTCCGTAGTTTCGGTTTCAAACTGAATCGCGGCGACAATGTCGCTATCGATGTCTTGGTTGCGTTCCACCAGCAAAGCCATTTCCGTCTGGTCTTCTTGTATGCCCAGGAACGGATAGGTGAACCTGAAAAACGCCCACACAACCGCGACCAGACCAAGTGACAGCGAGACGGTTCGCTGGGTCACGTTCATCAGGAACAGCCAGTCCACCAGGAATACGGCGACCAACATCCACAGCAGCGCCACCAGCAACGCACTGTAGCCGGTAAACCATCGCAGCGATTTGCGCCGGCGGCGTAGTCGGTTGAGTCCAGATCGGAGAATCTTGAGTTGTGACATAGTGAATCGTGTTGGTGTAGGGATTTTGATCTAAGTTCCGGGGG
>JAQBZS010000673.1 GCA_027622115.1 Planctomycetota bacterium
CGTGTGGACCGCACGGTGTTCCGCACGTGAAATCGGCTGATTGAGGATCGGTGGGCACTCAGCTCCGAGCAGCGTGTAAACGTTGAGCAAGTGCTTGCGGAAGAGTTGGTCGAAGAGTTCGTCTTGCGCCGAGTTGTGATCGTCGCCGAACCACCAGTACCAGTCGCTGCCCTCGGCGATGTGGATTTCTTCCCACGCTCGGCGGCAGACTTCGGGTGTCCCGCGTCCACTCTGCTCCGCTCGAACGAGAAACTCACGAGTTTCATGCAGGCGATCCCAGGCCGTGCGGTCCTCTTCGTGTCCGATCCAGATGGCGAAATTGTGCGAAATCCAACTGCCGGCAAAGAGATGCCCGATCCGATCCGTTGCCGGGTATTCGCGCAAATGATCGATCATCCGCACGGGGCGAATCGCCGGATGCTGCGCACACTTTTGGTACAGCGTTCTCAGAAACTTCACTCCGCCGTCCGTGTAATACTCCCAGCAATTCTCGCCGTCCAAGATGACGGGAACCAAGGCCGGCCGATCCTTATTGTTGTTGGCCACGGCTCGGCCAATGCCTTCCGCGCGTCCGATCAAATCATTCGCGGCGTGCTCGGGATTGCTGCGTTGGTAGTGGAATCCAATGAGATCGCTCAGAGCGTGGTCTCGGAACACCACCTGCAACTTGCGACCGGCGTCCTCGCAATACCACGGTCGGAAGAGCATCTCGGGATGTCGCATGTGACCTTGGTAATCGCGACTGACCCAACCGTTCGTGGACTCGGCGAGAATCTCTTCATCGGTGGCAATCCATTCGACGCCTGTGTCCGCGATGGCCCCGACAATGGCCTGCGACACCGATCCCTCGGAAGGCCACAAGCCGGTCGGCGCGCTGCCGAACAACTCCGCATGAAACTCGACCGCCATGTCCAACTGTTTCTTCACGTCGGCGGCGTACGATTCCGTGTTCTGCGGCAACGGGCAGCCGGGCATGGCTTCGCGAGCCGACGACTTATCCCACAGCAGCGGCATGATCGGGTGATAGAACGGCGTGGTGGTCAGTTCGACTTGCCCGCCCTCGGCCAGTTCGCGATGCAGCGGAATCACCGCACGCAGGATGTCGAGCTGTTTGTCGAGCAGCCAGTTCTTTTCGCTTTCCGTCCAGTGCTGACCCTTGTCGAGAAACGCCTTGAGATCGCTGTCTTGTGCGAAGACGAGCGGATGGATCCAGGTCAGATTATTCCACACTTGCAAGTCGCGGATATCGGCTGCCGAAAATCGTCGCAAGGCTTCGTTCGCGGACTCGTTCCTGTCGCCGCGTTTGTGGTACAGCGCTTGATACCGCGCGAACGGGCGAATCATGTTGTCGTAATTCGCCATGAAGAAGTTGTCGAGCAGATAGCAGGCATCCGTGAGTGACAGCGCGTCGGCGGGGGTTCGCGAGACATCCAGGTGCCGATCGGAGCGACCGTCGTCGGTGTAGGCCAACAACTGCTTGAGTAGACTCGGCACGAGATTAATGGTGCAGCGGAACTCTGGCACTTCCTTCACGTGGAGTGCCATGCCGTAGTAATCCTTGGTGCCGTGCAGTCTGACCCACGGCATCAGGGTGTCGCCGCTGACGTCATCGCTGTAGTACGGCTGATGTTGGTGCCAAAAGAAGGCCAGCGAGACGGGTTGCATAATGTCGCGTGATTCCTCAGCAAGTCGTATTGGCGATAGCCACGGTTTTCTCGAACTCGTACTACAGTTTTGCGATTTGTTGTTTTCTTGCCCGCAATTTGTGAGCCGACAGCGCTTGCCTAATAGTCCCCAGAGTTGTGGGTTTCGTGGGAGGGCACAGGTCGGTGCCCGGACGCTTACGCGTCACGGCTCACGGTTGCAGCCGAAGGCGTACGCGTGTCGACGTTGTGGGCACGCGTACGGCTTCGGGTGAGAGTTAAATCAAACGAGACATCTCAATGTGAAGAGGTGGCTGGGGTCGGGTGGTTCAAAGACTTTGAGCCGCGAGCATTGAACTTTGAACCACCCGACCCCTTCCCCCTCCAAACGCGATCACAGATTCAAGCGGCGTCTTCCAGTGCCGCCGAAACAATTTCCTTGTAAAGCTCTTCGAACTTGGCCGCGCTCGGAGTCCACGACCAATCCTGCAGTATGCCTCGCATGCGTAATTGATTCCACAATTCCGGGTTGCGGTACATGTCGATCACTCGCTCGATCTGAAAAGCGAGCTGATCGGCATCTTGCGGATTGAATGTGTATTCGCCAGTCTGCGGAATGCGATCGAACGAAAACCCATTCGCCTGATTGGTTGCCATGTTTTCCGTCGACGCATCAACCACGGTGTCCGCCAAACCGCCCACGCGGCAGACCAACGGCACCGTCCCGTATTGCATGCTATACATTTGATTGAGCCCGCACGGTTCGAAGTAGCTCGGCATAAGATACGCGTCGGAACCTGCCTCGATCCGGTGAGCCAAGCCATTATCAAAGCCGATCTTGGCCGCCACTTGTTTCGGGTGTTCGCTCGCCAGCTTCGCGATGAACGTCTCGAACTGGGGCTCTCCGGAACCGAGAAATGCAAACTGAGCACCCGAATCGATCAGCTGTGTCTCGATGTGCTCCAGCAGATCGAATCCCTTTTGATCCGTCATCCGGGAAACCATGCCGAACAGCGGCACGTGCGCTTTTTCATCCAGTCCAAGTTCATGTTGCAAAGCCTGCTTACACTTGGCTTTCCCGGCGACGATCGTCGAGGCGTCGTACCGCAAAGCAATGTGCGGATCCGTGGCGGGATTCCACAGGTCCGTGTCACTGCCGTTGATGATTCCCAGCAAGTCGTCGGACCAATGCCGCAGCACGGCGTCCAGTCCACAGCCGAACTGCGGCGTCTGAATCTCGGCGGCGTACGTCGGGCTGACGGTGGTAATCTTGTCGGCGAAGACGATGCCGGTTTTGAGCAGATTCAATTCGCCCCAACTTTCCATCTGCTCCCAATTGAAGTACTTCCAATCCATCCCGGTCAGCTGCATGTCAAAATGCCAAGACCGCCCTTGGAATGCCAGATTGTGAATCGTCATCACCGAACGAGTCTTCTCGAAGCCCGGCTGTTCCCGGTATTCCGTCGCAAGCAGCGCGGGAATGAGTCCCGTTTGCCAATCGTTGGCGTGAATCACGTCGGGACACAGTTGCAGCGTGTCGATCGCCTGCATGATGGCTCGGCAAAAGAACGCAAATCGCTTGCAGTTGTCGGTGTATTGACCGCCGCCCGCCGACTGATAAATGCCGTCGCGGTCGAACAATTCGGGCTGGTCAACGAGATACACATCCACGTTTGAATCGGGAAGAACCGTCTTCAAGACGCTGCCCGCGATCGTTTCTTCACCGATGGCGAGGTTGATGGGCACGTTGAAATCAAACAGTCGCGTATGGCTGATTGATTGATCGATGAACTGCGGATAGTGCGGAACGAACAGCGAAACATCATGTCCACGTTTGGCGAGTGCCTTGGGCAATCCCGAAGCCACGTCCGCCAACCCGCCGGTCTTTCCAAAGGGCACCGCTTCTGAACTTGTCAGTACGATCTTCATGGAACCTGTCCTCGCCCGAGTGCCGAGATGCCAATCCATCCGATCGGCGGATTGTAATTCGCGTCGATTGAATTCACACAACGAGTCGCGGTCCGTCACAAAGGCTGGAGGTCATTCACTCGAACTCGTTGAAATGAAGACACTTGCGCGAGACGGTACTGAACACGGCGAGGATTGCCAACAACGCACATTCACAATTATCGGCATTATCGGAATCCAGCTTCACCCAAGCGAATCATTGACTCCGCTCACATTTTGCAAGAGACAATCAGCATGGCACTGGATTGGCATCGATTGTAAGTCTGGCCGAGGTGGGCATGTTGATCCTGGCGGTGTTTGGACTGTTCGAAAAGAAACGCAACGAATTGCTCAGCGTGATGAACGACCCCAAACGTTGGGACAAGTAGCGACCGCCATCCACACAAAGAAACGCCAAATCACCAGTCGCGTGAGCCGATCGATCCGGTGAATTTGCCGGTTGTCCCGGCGACTGCTTGTGGTTTTTGTCGCGACGACGCATTTGAACATGCAACGATTGTATTTGTGGCAAGCCAATTGTTAAGTTCGTCCGCCCGCGCTGTGCTCTCCAGCGTCATTCTCACCCATCCCCGCCTCCACTGCCCTCCCAGTGCGATTCAACTCGCGCGAACCGTTTGCTCAACGCATCCATCAAACCTCCCCCAACAACAACATTGTTTACCGGCTGTCGTCGGTAATCCACCGTTGGTCATTGTGCCCGCCGAAGGTCTGCGGGCTCGATGTGATCACGGCGCATGTCGTTGGACGGTTCAAAGCCTTGAGCGCCTTCAAACGGCTCGTCACGAACATCACATTTGGGAGCGTACGGGTCATTCCCGTGGGAGCTTCATGGCTGAGAATCAACATCTTCGCATCCTCCTGATCGAGGACAGTCGCACTCAAGTCGAACTGGTGCGGGCCAACCTGCGCATGGGTCTCGACACGTCGTACAGCATGCAGCACGACGAGAGCCTGGCAAGCGGGCTGAAGCAGCTTTCGCAATCGCACTTCGACCTGTTGTTCCTGGATCTCAACGTTAACGACAGTTCCGGATTCGACACGTTCCTGAAAGCGAAAGCTGTTGCCGGCGAAGTCCCCATCGTCATCCTAACTTCGGAAGACGATTCCGCGCAGGCGGTGCGGGCGGTCCAGGAAGGTGCTCAGGACTACATCATCAAAGCGGAATACACGCCGGAGACGCTGGCACGTTCCGCACGGTTTGCCATCGAACGCTCGGCACGCTTGCATGCCGAG
>JAQBZS010000674.1 GCA_027622115.1 Planctomycetota bacterium
TACTACATCAAATGCCGGTTTAATTTCAGCGTCGTCTCTTACTTGTCCCGTGCCCGCTCGGGACAATGGTCCCAAGCTACTCGCCGTCCGATGATGATGGTGCAGTCTCACCCGGCGATCCTTGTTGCCGTGTGATGGCGTCTCTTACTTGACTCACCAGTTTCTCAAATGCTGGTGAACGCTGGCATTTCTCTCGGCAGCGGCCAGCCATGTCGGTGATCGAAGATCGAGATACGCCTCCGAACAGTCCCGCCAGTTCACTCAGCGGCTCGCCGCACAACTCTCGGCAAAGGCAAATGGCGATTTCACGCGGCACATTCCCGCGCCTCCCGGTTTGCCGTATCTCATCCACCGAGACATTCATGGTTCCGGCGACGATCTGTGTCAGTTCGATAGCCGAGATTTCCACTCGCTGTGTTTCCAGTGTCGTGCCCCATGTGACTCGCACCGAACGCACAAAGTCGTCACTTCCCAGGATTCCGTCGTCCGTTGCCTCGCACAACGGACTCACGAGGGTTCGGTCGGCACCGTCCATGACGAACTTGCGATACGCCATGCGGGCTTGGGCCACGTTGCGAGCGGATTGTGCCAAGACTGCCGGCCAATCCAGCCATGATGGAGCGTGCCGCGCGTCCATGTGGAGGAAAAGGTGGAAGTGATTATCCATCAACGCGAATGCGAACACGCGCCATCCATGGCGTTGGGATGACTCGTCCAGCCGCTTGAACCAGTTCATGCGATCTTTGTCGTCGCGTACGATGTCACACCGGTCGACGCCGCGGTTGGTGACGTGGTAGACGCCGTTGGCAATATCGATTCGGTGGGGGCGGGGCATGGGCGTTGGTTGTTTGCGAAGGTTTGAGTCTCGGCAGCGTGCATCTCGAAACGGCTTGGGTTAAGTGGTTTGCATTGAGGGTGAGGTTACGAGAGTTGGGGACTTGGGTGTCAGGTTTACGCGTTTCAGATTCGGCGGCATGGCGGTCTTCGAGAAATGACAGTCGCTCGGCCGCCGAATCCGAAACACGTAAGCCTGACACCGGGCGGGCGGGCCATCCACTCCGGTACGGCTACGCGGAAGCCCAGGTTGCTGAATCGGAGCGACGACGTGTGCCTGCTGCGGGTCGCCGAGTTGCGGTACGCCCGGTCATACCGGAGTGCAAGCCGGAGCGTGCTCTCCACCGACCGCGTGCGTGCCGGTGGGAGCAACGACGTCAATGCACTTACTGAATCTTCAGTTGAAACGGCATCAACGTCAGTCGCGGCTCCTTCGCCAATAACTCGATAATTGTCAGCGCTTCGAGATGCTGAGCTGCGGCGGGGTGGGTTGCGAGGAGTGCCTGTTTGAGCGCCGACGCCTTGGCTTGTCCCGCCAGCGCGGAGGTGGAATTCACCCGTGCCTCGATCGGTCCAAACAGCGCCTCGAACGGGCTGGATGGATGCGGCAGCAACAGTCGCTCCGTTTCATCGTCGGCCTTCAATCCGGCCAGCTTCTTCGCATGTGCGACGGCTTGATCCAACGTGCCGATTTCGTCGACCAGACCGAGTCCCTTGGCTCGAGTTCCGCTGTAAATCCGCCCGCGAGCCATCTTCTCGAGCTTCTCGTATTCCATCTTGCGACCAGCGGCGGCCTTGTGCGTGAATTGGCCGTATATCTCGTCCAACATCTTGTTCATCGCGAGTTTTTCAGTGTCCGAAAACGGCGAGTTGGAACTCAGCAGCCCCGAATTCTTGCCGCGAGCGATCACGCTGGACGTGATGCCGATCTTGTTGAACAGTCCCTTCATCGCCAGTTTTCCGCCGACGACGCCGATCGAGCCGGTAAGCGTGCCCGGCTCCGCGTAGATCACGTCGGCTCCCATCGAAATGTAGTAGCCGCCGCTGGCCGCCGTGTCGCCCATGCTGGCTACGATCGGCTTGCCGGATTTTTGGAGCGAGCGCCAGATCAAGTCACTTGCCAGGGCGCTGCCGCCGGGACTGTTGACTCGCAGCACGATCGCCTTCACGGTTTCATCCGCGGCAGCCTTGTTCACGGCCGCGACGATGGTGTCCGAACCCATGACCTTCGCACCCGTGAACGGGCTTTCGGCGCTCTTGCCGGGCATGATCATGCCGACGGCATAGATCACCGCAATCTTCGGCTTCGTGTTCTTCGCCGTTCGCGGTTCGACACCCATCAGCAGGTTCATCATCTTCATCATGCCGGCGAGGCCGCTGAAATCGGTGTCGAGTTTTTTCTTCCCGTACTTTTTGACGAAGACCACTTGTTTGTTGGCATCCGTACGAATGAGACCGCCCACTTCGTCGTCGTAGGCCACGTGATCGATCAGTCCGAGCTTCTTGGCGGCGGTCGCCGTGTGTGGTCCCGAGTCGATAATGGTTTCAACTTGCTTCGCGCTGAGCTTCCTGGCGGCGATGACCGACTTCGTGATGATTGCGTAATAGTCGTCCAGCAGTTCGCCCAATTGCTCACGAAACTCGGGGCTCATCTCGGTGCGTGTGTAAGGTTCCGCAGCGGATTTATACTCGCCGACGTGTAAGAAGTCGGCTTTGATATTCAGCTTATCTAGTAAGTTCTTATAAAAGCTGACTTCCGCTCGCACGCCGACCATCATCACGGCACCGGATTCCGGCATGATGATCTTGTCGCAGGAACAGGCCAGCAGGTAATCGATCGTGGTGGCCATATCCATCACCGCCACGACCGGCTTTCCCGCCGCGCGGACGCGTTTGATCGCGAGTTGGAGTTCGTTCACCTTGGCCCAGCCGACGGACGGGTTGTTCAATCGCAGCAACACACCCACGATTTTTTCATCCGCAGCTGCGCGATCGAAGCGTTCGAGCGTGCCGGACAAACCCGATACCAATTCGCCGAACAGTCCCGGAGCCTGCGGCCCTTCGGGGTACGAACCGGAAAGCTCGATCTTTGCCCAGGTTTCGGTTTGCGGCTTGGCATCGGTCTTCGGCTCACCAGCCTTGCCGGGTCCATTTGCGAATGCAATCGATGCACACAAGCACAAAACACACGTGGAAATGATGAAGCGACGCATGGGATCTCTCCTGGGAGACTTGTTCGGGAATCGCGGGATTCTGGCGCAAACCATGCCGTCGAGTCCAGAAGCCTTTCCAGCACACGCGATTATCGGGCGTTGCAAACGAAAAACCCCGCTGATTGGGCCAAATCAGCGGGGCAGTTAAGCGCTGTCCAAGGAAAGCGCCTGACGAATGGGACTTTGAACGAGTCAACCATCCCATGCGGCTAGGATGGCGTGTTGCCGCCATTCCGTCAAGTCGCAAAGAAAACGTTCACCACTACCGCACCAAGATGAATGGCGGGATGCCGTCACACTTTCGCCTCTGGCCAGCCGAAAACTTCGACGTGTGCAGAGCCTCAAGGCCTAAATCCAGAGAAAACTCGCATTCATATTCCGTTTGAGATTTATGATAAGCTGCGACGATGGTTGCTTCTCGTCCAAACACCAAAGTCTCACCAGTTGCGGATCACGGGGTGGTGAGTTGACGTCAAGAAACAGGTTGAAATGGCAGCACTCGATCGCCTTCGAGAACAGGCGGAGGATCAGGTCACACGAACACGGACCGGGACGCGAACCGACGTGTCCGGCGTGTCCGAAGTGCAGATCCAGCGATTGGTCTACGAATTGCAAATCCACAGGGAAGAACTTGAGATCCAGAATGAGGAGCTGCGCCGGGTTCACGTCGAGTTGGAGGCGTCCGTCGAGCGTTACACCGATTTGTACGACTTCGCACCGGTCGGCTACCTGACCGTCGATGCGAATGGCTCGGTCATCAGTGCCAATCTGACGGCCACCACCATGCTTGGACGGGACCGCTCCAGACTTCTCGGCACGTGGTTGTCGTTGTACTGCGATCCGAATTCTCGTGGCGACCTCCGCGATCACATCAAGCAGGTCTTGGCCGACGATTCCAGTCAGAACTGTGAACTGGTTCTTGTCTTGCCGAACCAGGCCTCGTTTGACGCCCGCGTGGACAGCAGTCGTGTGGCGAGCAACACCGAAGGTGAATGGCACTGCCGTTTGATCATCACGGACATCAGCGAACGCAAGAGTGCGGAGCGAGCCTTGATCGAAAAAGACAAGCACTTGCGGTCGATTGCCGACGCGTTGCCCGTGCTGATTAGCTACATCGACACCGAATTACGCTTTCAATTCAGCAATGCCGCACATGCCGCTTGGTTTGGAAAGTCACCCGAGGAACTGGATGGCGAAAGAATCCACGATGTTCTGGGAGAGGACTTGTTTCAGGACTTCGGAGCCAATTTGTCGGATTTGTTGAGCGATCATCGCGTCGAGTTTGAATCGCAGGTCACGCATCAACAATTGGGGCCGCGACATGTGCAGTTGATGTTGATGCCGGACACGGGGTCGGACGGCAATGTGCGGGGGTTCCATTGCTTGGTGATCGACATTTCGGAGCGAAAGCTCATTGACGAACAGGCCGAGCGTCGTCGCGATTTTTCCGCGCGCCTGCTGCGATTGAATTCGAAAGAGAGGGCTGCGTACGAATTGCTGATGCGCGGCAAATCAAACGTCACGATCAGCCAGGAACTCGGGATCGGGTTGCGAACGGCCGAGCGGCGACGTCAAGTCATCCTAGAAAAGTTGGAAGCCGATTCTCTGGCCGACGTATTCCAACAAGCTGCAAATATCCAAGGAGTTGAGTTCCACGAAACCGGCACGGCAGCCGGTCAGGTCCCGGAACCAGCGGCTCCATGAAGACTCAGGCGAATGAGTCGCTCCGTAGGCACGCGCGTTCGTGGACATCTCGCGGTCGAAACTACCAAGAACTGATGAGACGCGTTTTCAC
>JAQBZS010000675.1 GCA_027622115.1 Planctomycetota bacterium
CGGAAGACGGACAGGAGTGCCCGTCTTACACGTTGCTGCGGAAGACGGACAGGAGTGCCCGTCTTACACTTTGCCGCAGAAGACGGACAGGAGTGCCCGTCTTACACCTTGCCGCGGACGGACGGACAGGAGTGCCCGTCTTACATCTTGCTGCGGAAGACGGGCAGGAGTGCCCGTCTTACACCTACTAATCAGTGAATTACCTTTACGGTTTGCTGGCAATCTTTTTCAAGGCGTGAACGGTCTCGACGATCTGGTCTTCGAGCCCCGGCTTCCACTTGGACGGCAATTGGTAATACAGCATTGAACTGCCGCCTTCGTAACCGCCTTCCTTGAGGACTCGTTCGGATGGAATGTACGCCATCACATGGTTGGCATATCCCGTGACCCACGTCCCCGGTCCAAGTTCCTTCTTGAGGCGGAGCGAATAGTCGACCACGATTTCGCCACCCAACGCGACCCACGTCACGTTGTTCCCCAAACGCCAAACCTGAATCGGATAGGGATGCGTGGCCGCGAGCTTTCCGTCGGACTCGATCTGTGCCAACAGAATCTTGGCTCGCGCCTTCTCGTAGTGGCTGCCCTTTTCCAATCGCTCGCTGATTTCCTCTTTCGTCGGCAGCCGATCGAATGCCAAATCGACATTCTTGAACGTCGTGCTGAGCGAACCACGCAACGGCTGCATGTCGTCGGCAACGACGTCCGCCACAGCTTTGGAAAGCATGCGTCCGTATTTCTGAGCCAACTCGACCGTGCGACGCGGCAGCGGGTTTTGGTCGGCTCCGCAACCCGTGTGGAACAGGGCGACGCAATCAGGGAACCGGTCTTCGATGTCAGCCGTGGCGAAGCCCGCGTAATCGCCACACCACTTGTAGAAGCTGAGCACCGTGTTGTGGCAGGCGTATCCGAAGATCACGCCGCGCAGTTTCGTGCCGTCCGCCGATTGGACTCGCAAGACGGGAACTTCGTGATCAACGGGGCCTTTCCCGATCGGCGGTCGACGATTGACGGCGAAGTCCGTCTTGCCGATGCCCGTCGCAATTCGTGCCGGTTTCAAGTCCGCAATCGCCTCGTCAATGATGCCCAAAATCTTCCGGTTCAGGTCGAATTGGTAGGCGCGAACGGTGGCCCAGTCTTCGTCGTTCATGACCAGCATGTAACTCAGTAGGTCGTCCAACGCCGGTCCGCTATGCGTGTGCGAGCAGGTCACCATCAACTGGTCTCGTGAGAGTCCGTGCTTCTTCTTGATGGCAGCTTCAATGACATGGACCATCTTGATGGGCACGCCGATCAAGTCGGTCGAGATGAACAGCGCCCGTTTGCCGTTCGCGTCTTGGATCACGGCGGCTTTGGCGAACAGGTCGCTGGTCAATCCGTCGGCCGGCTTGTTGCGACTGCCGTAACCGGACATCCACATCGGCTTGGTCGGCGTGATGTTCACCTTGGCGAATCCGGCCTTCCATTCGGCGTCGTCCGCGTGCGCGAGGGTCGATGACGCCATCAAAAATGCCGCACAGTAAAACTGAAATCGCATGATGCTTCCTTGTTATGAATTCGGGCGATGAACAACCTCAACGAAGGAAAGAAGGTCACGCAGAGGCGCAGAGGAAATCCGGACATGCCGACCTACTTCTCTGCGAACTCCGCGCCTCTGCGTGACATCCATTTCCAGCCTACGGCTGCCTATAAAATGGTCCCGCGACCAATTCTTTCATTTCGCGCACTGCCTGCTGAAAGCCGACCATTACCGCGCGTGCCACGATCGAATGCCCGATGTTGAGTTCGCTGACTTCCGGAATGGCGGCGACGGGCTTCACATTGCGGTAGGTCAGTCCGTGCCCCATGTGCAAGATTAACCCTCGGGATCGTGCATGTTGACCCGTGCGAGCAATCGTCGCGAGTTCGGCCGCGCGAATCACCTCGGTCTCGGCATCCGCGTACTTGCCGGTGTGCAGTTCGACCGCCGCGACACCAAGTTCCACGGCGGCGTCGATCTGCCGCTCATCTGGGTCGATGAACAGACTGACGATGATGCCGGCTTCTCGCAGTTGATCGACGCACGCCCGAACTCGGTCCATATTGCCAATCACATCCAATCCGCCTTCGGTCGTCACCTCTTCCCGCTTTTCTGGGACAAGCGTTGCTTGCTGAGGCCGGACGTCCAATGCGATCCGCGTGATTTCGTCCGCGACGGCCATTTCCAGGTTTACTTTGACCTGAGCCGTTTCGCGAATGATTCGCACATCACGATCCTGAATGTGGCGGCGGTCTTCACGAAGATGAATCGTGATCCCATCGGCTCCACCGAGTTCCGCCAACGCCGCCGCCCACACGGGATCGGGCTCGACGGTTCGGCGAGCCTGGCGAATGGTGGCCACATGGTCGATGTTGACTCCAAGTTCCGGCATTAGTCGCTCCTTTTCACAAATCGAAGGTCGATACCATACTGCATCCCCAGCGTCTGGGGCGGCTCGTCGGAAATTCATTTTTCGCAGCCGGAAGCTCCTCCGAAACCAGCGACTCAACTCGCGAAATTGAATTTTTGCAGACCCGACCCCCAACCACGGAATGATTGAGTGAAGATCGCGCTTGCACAACTGAATCCCCGAGTCGGAGATATTCTGGGAAACTGCCGACAACTCGTGCGCGCCGTGTCGCAGGCACGCGACTCGGGAGCCGATTTGGTTGTCGCATCCGAGTTGTACATCAGCGGTTATCCTCCGAAAGACCTGCTGTTGCGTGAAGGGTTCATATCCGCGTGCGACGACGCGATCGCTCGTCTTGCCGATCAAATCTCGCCCGACATCGGATTGTTGGTCGGCCACCCCACGCGTCGCGGCATGACCGACCGCCAAATCGCCAACGCGGCGACTCTCATCGCCGATGGCAAGATCCAGGCCACGATCCACAAAGTCCTGCTGCCGAACTACGACGTATTCGACGAGCGTCGCTACTTCACCCAGGGCAGTTCCGTGACTCCCATCCCGTTTCGCGGGCAGCGGCTCGGCGTGCATATCTGCGAGGACGCGTGGTGGGGTGAGGCGTCGACGGACTACCACTCGCAGTCGGGGTTGTTCGATCCGGTCGAACAATTGGTTACGGGCGGAGCCGATCTGCTGATCAACCTCTCGGCCAGTCCGTTCGAAATCACCAAGCCTCATCGGCGACAGGGACTCATCGAGCGACACGTCCGTCGGCACGGCGTCCCGTTTGTGTTCGTGAATCAGGTGGGCGGCAACGACGATTTGGTCTTTGACGGGCGAAGCAGCGTGACTGCGGCGGATGGTTCGACGCTCGTGCAAATGGCCGCGTTTGAGAGCGACTTGGTGTTGGTCGACGTGGATGAGCCGATGAAGGTCGTGCGTCTCCATGAGGGTCGGCGGGAGTCCGTTGCTCCGAGTGAAACACGCTCGCGCGAAGCCGATCTGCTCGATGGGCTCACGCTCGGGTTGCGAGACTACATGGGGAAGTGCGGTTTCAAGGAGTGCGTCCTGGGGCTGTCCGGCGGCATCGACAGCGCGCTCGCTTGTTACATCGCGGCGAAAGCGGTCGGCCCGGAACACGTTCACGGTTTGCTCATGCCCAGTCGATACAGCAGCGACCACAGCGTGAATGACGCGCGGCAACTTGCGATCAATCTCGGCGTGCCGCACGACGTCATTCCGATCGACGACGTCCATCGCGCCTACGAATCCACCACCACGATCGACGAAGACCTCGCCGGACAACCCGCCGGACTCGCGGATCAGAACCTGCAAGCCCGTATCCGCGGCGCGATGGTGATGATCCGCAGCAACCGTCACGGATGGCTCGCGCTGGCCACGGGCAACAAGAGCGAATTGGCTGTCGGCTATTGCACGCTGTACGGCGACATGGCCGGCGGATTCGCCGTGTTATGCGATGTGCTCAAACGCGACGTCTACGCGGTCTCACGATTCGTGAACGACGTGCGGGAAGCTCGCGAAATCATCCCGCACACCATCATCGACAAAGCCCCCAGCGCGGAATTGGCTCCGGATCAATTTGACCAGGACACTCTGCCGCCGTACCCGATCCTCGACGGAATCCTGGAAGGGCTGATCGAACGCGAAGCCTCCATCGCCACGCTCTGTCGCGAGTTTCCCGAAGAGACCGTACGTTGGGTGGCGACTCGATTGGACCGCAACGAATTCAAGCGACGTCAAATGCCGCCCGGCATCAAGTTGACCGCCCGAGCTTTCGGCAGCGGTCGGCGAATGCCCATGGCGGCGTGTTTCGACGCGATTCCCATTCAATCCGACAGTACGCCAACGATGGATGCACCAGCATGAGCACCAGCACCGAACCCCGATATCACGTGGCCGATTTCTCGACGATCGAAGGCGTCGATTGCCCGTGTGGCGTGGCCCGACGCGCGTTCGCCGACGTCGAGGAATTCCCTGCGACCGTTCACGTGACGGAGATCTCCGCCGACGCGAAGCTGCATTATCACAAGCGGCTGACCGAGACCTACTACTTCATCGAGTGCGGCGCGGACGCCCAAATGCAACTCGACGAAGACTTAATCCCCGTGAAACCGGGGATGAGCATCCTGATCCCACCCGGTGTGCGACATCGCGCCGTGGGGACGATGAAAGTGCTGATTCTGGTCTTGCCGAAGTTCGACCCCGCCGACGAATGGCTTGATTGACGTCCGAAAATGGGGGATCGCGTAGAACCTCGTTGGAGTTCGTTTTTGAAATTGGTCTTCAACCCAGGGTGCGCTGCGCGACCCCTTCAGGTTTCCCCACGAATTCAGGACGACCACGAATCCATTGCTGCCAATTCGTGATCGTCCTGAATTCGTGGGGCACACTTTTTG
>JAQBZS010000676.1 GCA_027622115.1 Planctomycetota bacterium
ACTCAATGCACATTTCGAACCCGCCACAAACGGCGCACGATTTGGCGCGACGATTTCTTCAACGCAGTGCCTGGCTCGTGATTCTTGGGGCTTGTGTTTCTTGTGCGAAGGAGCAAGCACCAGATACCGCTCTGGTCGAGAAACCGGCTACGAATCAGGCAACGACTTCAACTGCGACGGGGACTGACGTGGAAGAACTCAAGCTGGGGCCGAATGAAGTTTTGCGGCATGCGGTCTTCTTCAAATTCAAGGCCGAATCGACAGCCGAGGATGTGCAACAAGTAGTCGATGCCTTTCGAGCGTTGCCCGGCAAGATTCCTGAGATCATCGATTTTCAATGGGGAGTCAACAACAGCCCCGAAAAGCTGAACGACGAATTCACGCATTGCTTCCTGCTGACCTTTGCCGATGACGCCGGTCGCAAGATCTACTTGCCTCACAAAGAACACAAAGCGTTTGGCGATGTGTTGCGGCCTCACAAGGACGCGGTTTTTGTGATCGACTACGTCGGCACCAAGCAGGAACAGCCGATCAAAAAGGCTCTTCAACATGCCGTGTTTTTCAAGTTCAAGGACGATGTCTCGGAAGAAGCGATCAAGCAAGTCGAAGCGGGGTTCGCCGAGTTGCCTGGAAAAATCGAGGCCATCAAAGCCTTCGAATGGGGCCGCAACAACAGCCCGGAAAAACATGCGGCGGGGTTCACTCATTGTTTCATGGTGACGTTTGATTCCGAAGCGGGCCGCGAGTCGTACCTGCCGCACGCTGACCACTTGGCCTTCGTCGATGTGCTGAAACCGAGCTTGGACAAAGTCCGAGTCCTCGACTTCTGGGCCGAGAAGTAACGCCGGTGGCTTTTGCCGGTCCGACTTGTCACTTGCGCTTGACAGTTCGCTCGGTAGCTGGCCATTTTCCCACGGCTTGTCGAGCGGGTGCTGCTATGTGACGGCGGGGGCGGGGCGTCTACGTATGGCGTGCGAGCAGACCATGAACTGCCTTCAACTGCGGTGAAAGTGCCGAGAGCCCCGCTTGGTGATCCAGAGCGAATGTGAGAACGCCGTGATAGCGATAACCGCTGGATGTCGCGTTTAAGGGCTTGAATGTGCAGCCAGGAATGTCTTGTGCTGATGCCAACGTGGAATCGAGCGACGTGTCTTCGCCTTTTGAACTGATCGTGACCGAGAGCAGTCCGTCGATGAAGCGCGGGTTCAGAAGCGGGTATTGATTCTGCTTTTTCGGATACACCCGCAACGTGTGTTCGTTGCGGCTCTTCTTTCTCGCGCTGACGCCGATGTCGTTGAGAAGCTCGGCCAACGCCTCAAGCGCTTGATGATTTGACTCGGTTCCACGCTCGAAGATGGCCGGATCGGACAGCTGCGGAGAGTTAGTCATGTGCTTTCTTCGCCTGCCAACTGTTATTAGACAGAATTACTTCCGTCTATTTGGGGATGGTCTTCCGCCGGGGTGGGCGGGAACCGCTTCGCTTCTGGCAGGTTACGAACGAGCATGCGGGAAGTCAAATCGCACGTTGCGGAATTGTGGATGGAGTCGGCGGGGCGGGATTGTTGGGGCGGGGGTGAATCTGCTCTAGTCATAACCCGAAGCGTCAGCGAGCGAGAGCACGTGTTCGGTCTCGTCATCGCGCAGCGAAATATCCGAAGAAACAATAGACTGAGTCGTCCGATTTTCCGACAATCTCTCTATCGCGAAACTGGGATTGCAGAGTGCGGCACGTTGAGTCGTTCCGTCTGCGGCTCGGACTCGGATTCTCGATGCAGCGGCCTCGTTGACCCACCCCGGCGATCCTCTTGCCATTCGTCATTCTCCTAGCTCAGGACAGAAACAATGACTCAAGCCACATCCCGCGCCTTCTGTGATGGCGTTTCTCGTCGAGGACTTATTCAAGCGGGTTTGGGAGGCGTGATCGGACTGTCGATGCCCGAGCTGCTTCGGCTGCGTGCTCAAGCGGCGGAGAAGACAAGAACCGCGAAACTCGACACCGCCGTGATCTACCTCGAATTGGCCGGAGGACCAACTCAGCACGAGACCTACGATCCAAAACCGCTGGCACCTGCCGAGTACCGTGGCCCGCTGAATGCGATTCCGACCGCTTTGCCCGGCGTCTCGTTCTGCGAGGTCATGCCCAAGCAAGCCGCCATCGCCGATAAGCTGGTCGTGATTCGGTCGATGCATCACAACTCGGGAAGCCACGGCACGAGCAGCCATCTGACTCAAAGCGGCTACTACCTGCGAGACAACCAAAACCGTGACAACGAAATGCCATCGATCGGCTCGATCACGGCCAAGGTTCGCGGAGCCAACGTCGAAGGCGTGCCAGCGTTCGTCTCGATTCCTCAGAGCATGCGGTTTGGTCGAGCGGCTTGGCTCGGCAAGGGATTCAATCCGTTCGAAACCGGCACGAGCGCCGATTCGAAGAAATTCGAAGTTCCGAACTTGACCTTGTTGCAAGGCCTGACGAACGACCGCCTGTCCGACCGCCGCCAACTCTTGGCCGGGTTCGACAAGGTCGTGGAGATTCAAGACAACCACGGCGTCGCTGAAGCGACGGACGATTTCACTCGGCAAGCGTTCGATATGGTGACCGGCGGCGGAGCTCGGAAAGCGTTTGCGATCGAAGAAGAATCCGACGCGACGCGAGATCGCTACGGACGCAATTCGCTGGGGCAAAACGTGCTGCTCGCTCGGCGACTGGTCGAACGCGGCGTGCGCTTCGTCACCGTGCGCTGCAACACGCTCGGTAGTTGGGACGACCACGGCAACATCGATAAGGCCATGCGGACAAAAGGCCCGGGCCTCGATCAAGCCATCGCGGCTCTGACCAGCGAACTCTACGAAACCGGCCTGGCCGAAAAAGTCGTCGTCGTCGTGATGGGCGAATTCGGACGTACGCCGCGCATCAACAAAGGAGCGGGTCGTGACCACTGGGGTCAAGTGATGAGCGTCCTGCTGACCGGCGGCAATCTAAAAGTCGGCCAAGCGATCGGCGCTTCTGATGCCAACGGAGCCGTCCCGGCGGAACGTCCCTATCGACCCGAGCACGTCTTGGCGATGCTCTACCGCCACTTGGGCATCGACCCGCTGACGACATTCCAAGACCCGTCCGGCCGCCCACGCTTCGTTCTCGAAAGCCGCGATTTGATTCCCGAGTTGATCTAAGGTGACGCGGAGAGAAACGGAGCCGTCACGCGCCGCTTGACGAGAAGGTTGCTTGGTCGAATTCGATGTCACGTGATCTCGCGTCGGATGGAGCGACCGGGTCATCACGCGGAGCGTGATGGCTACTTTCGGGTCGGCGCACGAGTCTCTACCTCGCCTTGACGTGGCCGCTTTCGAAGTCGGTGCGGATCTTCTTGAGCTCTTTCCAGATGTTGTCCGGCTGTTGCTCTTTGGACGACGCGCACACGAACAAGTAGTTCTGGTCGCCCTGCGAGTACGTGTCGATTTCCAAATGGATGACGTGCGGAGCTTTCAATGCGAACGGCTCGAACCAGTCCAGCTTGCCTGAATACCGAGTCAGGCCTTTCGGAATCGTTTCGTCCTTGTCCGGCTTGACGAGCTTCAGTGCCAGCTTGAATTTCTCTGCGCCGACATCGACGGTCGAACCGGCGACTGTTTTCGAGAGGCCTCGATAATAGGTCAGGAACTCGCGCTCGAGCACTTCCTGCGTCAGCTTCGGTTCCGGCTTCAAGCGAAAGACGAACACGTACGAGAAAAACGAATCCGACTTCGCCTGCATCATGCCAGGTGCGAAGCGGATAACTTCGGTGCCAGTCACTTTCATGTCAGGAGCGAACTCGGGCGGCAGCGAGATGGTCTCGCCACCCCAACCGGCGGGCGTCTTGATTTCAATCGGCGCTGGTTTTTCGTCGGCCATGACAGGGGTCGTGCAAAGAAGCAACGCGACACAAGCCGCGTTGAAAAATCGAATGGTCATAGCGATTGGCTCCATGCTGTCGAGGATTGCGGTGTTCGGGATAGCAATCCTAGTTGGGACGTGTTGAGGATGACATGGAACGTAACACAAACGCCCGTAGGCGTGTCCTTTCGAAATGACAGTGTTTGACCGTGTGCGTTGCGGCAGCCTGATCGCAGCTTTGGAATTGAAGCCAGAAGCGACAGCGCAGGAGTTTTGATTCGAGTCGGCTTCGCATGGCGTTTCAGGGTTCGGTTTTCGCGTGCCGCGTGAGCACCTCTCGCAACGCACGTCACCAGCCCGAAAGCGTTGACGCTGGTACGCAGTTGGTTCATTGGCCATTCGCAGGTTGAGTGTGCTAACCTAGTCCCCTCAGTATTCTGAGTTATCCAATCGCGCGTCGCGCCGGTCCATATTTCCCAGGTGAAATTCATGACACTTCAATCTCAGTGTCCGAGCTGTTCCAAGATCTTGAATCTGAAGTCGAAGACGGCATTTGGTAAGCGTGTTGCGTGTCCGAAATGCAAGAAGCCGTTCGTCGTCGAGCCGTATGAAGAAGAGGAATACTACGAAGACGAGGATGACGGCTACGACAGCTACGAAGATGACTACGACGACGGATACGAAGAGGAGGAAGCAGCACCTCGTCGCGGTCGCGAGTCCAGCGGCGGCAAGGGCCGAGGTCGCGAAGCCAGCGCCGGCCGTGGCACTAAGGGGCGTGGCGGAAAGAGCAGCGCTAAAGGCGGCGGCAAGAAATCGCGCGGCCGTAAGCAGGGCGGCATGCCAGCTTGGGCCAAAGGTTTGCTCGCGGGCGGTGGCGGAGTCTTGGTGCTGGCGCTCTTGGTTTGGGGCATCATGTCCCTCGTTGGAGGCGGCGGGGTCGGTGGTGGAAC
>JAQBZS010000677.1 GCA_027622115.1 Planctomycetota bacterium
GGCCGACGAACAAGTTCGTGGGAGAGACGTCCGTGACACCGGTTTTCGTCGATCAAGAATTGCGGGTTCCCGTTGACGTCAGCGACTATCCGAAACAATTCAAGGATCCACTGCTGCCCACCAAGATTCCCGTCACGGTCCACTTGCCGACGCAAGCGATTTCCAGCGGATGGATCGAAGATGCGGACGTCGATCGGCCTGGAATCCAAATCGGCAAATCGGACGTGTTGATCACCAAGTTCGACAAAACGAAGCGCGCCGAATACGAGGGTGTCAAACTGCCCTTGGCGGTTTCGGTCGCCGGTATTCCACGAGCCTATCGCTTCATCGTCAGTAGCGCCGGAACTACCGCGATTGCCGGCGGCGGCGAACAGGGGGCTCGCATTTTCATCAACTTGCTGAAGCCGCAAACCGGAACGATTCTGCTCGGCAACAAGGACGAACTCAGCCTGGAAGTTGCCGTGGATGCTCGGAATTTCGATAAAGCCGGTGGTGACTGGAGATGGGAAGAAGACTCGAAGAAGTGGGTGCCGGACGAAAGCCGAGGCATCTGGAGGATCAAGTCTCAACTCGTCAACGAGGGCGACGAATTCAATCCACAAATCGACAGCGACGACACGCGGATCTATTGGTCGTTCAAACGCAGGATCAGCCTGCAATCGCTGAAGAACGGCGTGTGGAAATTGCAGCCGTCGGTGAGTGCTTACCCTGTTCCAGACTCGCGCATTCAACAATTCTTGAAGCGACGTGGCCGGTTTCAGTTCATCGCCGTGTTGACCAAGGATGGCGAAGAAATCGCCCGTGATTCCGTGCGGCTTGCCATCGACGACGACAAGCCCGTGGCCAAGTTGGATGTTGCGTCTGGCAAGCACGATGTGCGGAAACCTCTGAGTCTGACCTTACAAAGCCAGGACAAGGAGTCCGGAATCGGGCACGTCGTGGTTTGGATCGACAAGAACTCAAACCAAAAGCTGGACAAGAACGAAGACATCTTCGAACGCCACTATGACCCGAATGAATTGGTCGCGGTCCGCTCGGACAACATCAGCCTGCAACCGGCGGAACTCCCCACAAAAGTCGAAAAGTTCGTCATCCTGGCCACGGTTACCAACGGAGCCAACCTGTCGGAAACGACCGAAGCCGAGATCATTTTGGATTCCCAAAGCGTGGCCGCTGCGGTCAAGCCGAAGACCGGGGCACTCAAAGTGACGTTCAGCAACAGTCGCGGTATCGCCACGGTCGTCACGGTCGAAGGCCCGAAGAAGAACTCGCAACGCACAAAAAACACATCGGTCACGTTCGGCGAATTGCCCCCCGGCGATTACAAGATCCTCGTCGTCCAAGGCAGCCAAGTCATCAAGGAAGGCATGGCCAACACCGAGGTTAAGGTGGGTAGGACGTCGTCGGTCGTGGTGACGCTGAAGTTCTAATAAGGATTGCTCGACAAGTAAGCGTCAGGTTTGGGAATCAAGAATTCGCGTCAAGGCCAAGTTTTCAACACCCTACGTCAGGTTCTTATTGAGCGGCGAGGCGCTAGCCCTGGGCTTTCAAAAAACTGGTATTGTCGGGGCTGGGTGTTTGCGCAGGTTTTGTTCCGGAGTGGCCAGCGGCGGAGCCGCGAAAGCATGACAATACCAGTTTTTTGAAAGCCCAGCGTTAGCCCCGAATTAGTCGCCTCGCCAGAATCGCGGCGTGAACAGCACCACAATGGCAAAAATCTCCAGCCGACCGATGACCATCAAGACACTGAAGACCCACTTGCTGCCGTCGCAAAACCAGCCGTAGTTTTCGACGGCACCCACGCGAGCCAACCCAGGACCGATCGTACACAGCGTGGCGACGCTGGCGGTGGACGCCGTCGTGTAATCGCAATCGCTGTGCCCCTCTTCCAACAGCAACACCGACACCGACCCGATCGCGAAGATCAAGACGATCCCCAGCACGAAGACCAACGTGCCAATCTTCTGATCATCTTCCAGAGCCGCCTTGCCGATCTTGACCGGTCGCATGACTTTGGGTCGAAAGACCCGCTCGATCTCGGCAACGATCACCTTCAGCGCGATCCAGACACGAATGACTTTGATTCCGCCGCTGGTGGAACCCGCGCATCCACCAACAAACATCAACAGGATCAGCACGGTCTTGGCGATGTTCGGCCAGAGATTGAAGTCCGAAGTGCAAAACCCAGTGGTGGTTTGAATCGAAACGGTGGTGAAAAATCCTTGGCGGATTGCGTTGCCGACACTGGGTTCCAGTTGTTCGCCGGTCGTCATCGTGATGGGTTGATTGATCAGCGACAGCGACACAATCGCCGACCCGCCGAGCACCAACGCGGCATAGAAACGGAATTCCGTATCCTGCCACAGCTTCGAAACTCGGCCTTTGAGCACGTGATAAAACAAGCCGAAATTCGCGCCGGCCAAGAACATGAACACGATGATGATGATGTCGATGGCGGTCGAATTGTAAGCACCGACGCTGGCGTTTCTGGTGCTGAAGCCGCCGGTCGCCAGGGTGGCAAACGAATGACAGGCGGCTTCGTACAAGCCCATGCCCGCAGCCCACAGCGCCAGCGTTTGCACAACGGTTAATCCGAGATAGATGTACCACAGGGCTCGCGCGGTCTCGCGAATCTGCGGCGATAGCCCATCTGGCGACGGTCCCGGAGCTTCGACTCGGAACAGCTTCTTGCCGCCCACGCCGAGGGACGGCAACACGGCGACGAACAACACCACGATTCCCAGCCCACCGAACCAGTGCGTCAACGCCCGCCACAACAACAAGCTGTCGGGTAGATATTCGATGTTGGACAGAATCGTGGCGCCGGTGGTCGTCAGTCCGCTCATCGTTTCGAAATAGCAATTCACGAACGACGCAAACGGATGGTCGGCAGTCGCTCGCGGCGAAATCTCCGCCCACATGCGATACGGCATCGCCGCGAGTGCCGCGCCGATGATCCAACTCAGCGAAACCAACAGCAACGCCTCGCGACGGCCAAGACTGCCGGTGGCTCGCCGAGTCCCCAACCACAGCAAGCCACCCAAAAGTCCGCCGATCACCGCGGCCGCCGCCAACGATTCCGCCGCGAACTTTTCGCTGTGTTGCCCGAGCGCCAGATGGATGCCGCTAAATGCCGCCGTCAAAAACAGCAAGCAGCTCAAAACGAGCAGCAATAACGCCAATTGGTAAAAGACTTGTCGATAGTGCAACGGAAACCTCGAAATTCAATGCGTCCAGGATGTCAAAGTCAGCAGCACGAATGCGACAGCACCCGATATCGACGCACGTGTGGATGAACTGCCCGGCCCAATCAGTCCATCGAATGGAACAGCTTGGCCAACTCCGGCTCAAGACCGTGCCCGCCGACGATCAGCAGCGTGTCGCCGATTTGGATGACGTCTGCCGCCGTCGGGACGAAACACGCATCGGCGCGGCGGAGCAACGCAATGATCCAATCGTTGGGATGGCCGACTTCGGCGATCGACTTTCCGACCGTTTCGGATCGCTCGCCAACCGGAACGCGATACACGTCAATCGTGCCCTCGGACATTGTGCCGACTTTGCACAGCGGTGACTTGAGCAGAAAGTTTTGAATCTCTTCGGCCGCTTCATTACGAGGACTAAACGCGTGATCAATGCCGATTTGTTTCAACAAGCTCAAATAGTCCGAGCGACCGGAAACCGTGATGACTCGCCGCGTTCCCTTATTCTTGGCCCACAGACAACTGAGGATGTTTTGTTCGTCGTCGTCACCGCACGCGATGAAGACGTCCGCTTGATCCACCTTTTCTTCTTCGAAGACCACCGGGTCGACAATGTCTTCTTGGACCACGGTGACCCAGTCCAGCTTATTGCCCAATTCGGCGGCTCGCTCGCGATTTGGTTCAAACAACCGAATGGAACAACGGCGATGCTTCAGCGAGCGGCAGAGCCACACCGCGATCGGCGTGCCGTACATGATGACGATTTGCTGATGTCGTTCGCGTTCCGTGTCGAACCAGCGACGAGCCTCTTGGAAGACGTCTTCGTTTCCGACCAACACGATGGTGTCGCCGGCCAGCACTGTCGATTCACCGTTGGGAACGAACGAAGCTCCACCGCGACTGACGGCTGCCAGCAACGATCCCTTGGGCAGATTGAGATCCTTCAACGGCGTGTTTAAGCAACGCTGGCCCTCGCGGACGATGAATTCGTGAATCTCAATGGAGTCCTGGCCGTAGTCTTCAATTGCCGACGTTCGCGGATTGCGCAACACGCGTGCGATGGCGTGTGCGGTCGAGAGGTCCGGGCAGATCATGCCGTCGATCCCCAAGGCTTCCCCGTAATCCAGGCCGCCGGATTCGAGAAACACGCGATGTTCGACGCGGGCAACCGTCCGCTTCGCGCCGGGTGTGCCACTGGCTCTGCCAGTGCTGCTTTCAAGCTCAATGTAGTCTGGTAACGCGTCCATTGCTTCTGCTTTCATGGTCAGCGATGATCGAATGGTGTGGGATGTAGATGCTAAGTGCAGACCACCTTGCACGTGTAGCCGTTCCCTGCAAATCCTCATACACCAACTACAGTTCCGCTTCGCTCCCGCAGACCACGATGACGCCGTACTGCTAGCGATCCTCGTCGGGGTCTTCGCCAGTTAAGTTGTGGGCCTCGGCTGGTCGCAACATCCGCTCGATGGCATCTGCATCGAAGCCATTCAACTTTAGGTCGAAGTCCGCCGATTCCAATTCGTTCAACTCGTTTGGCAACGGTGGGTGCATGTCAGCTTCTGTTAATTGGAACTGTGAGACTGGTTGGGCTGGGGCGTCTAGTGAAGGCGT
>JAQBZS010000678.1 GCA_027622115.1 Planctomycetota bacterium
AGAGGTCCAGAAACTCGCGTGCCTACGGCGTGCAGTTAAACGAGCGAACGCCGAAGTTGCGCTGTCCAAGTAAGTACGGCAATAGAAACTACAGCAACCCAGCAAGCTCCTCATCTTAAATAGTCATTCCAAGTCGTTTCACCGAGACAACCATGGATTCATCCGTTTTTTGCGGCGGGATTCCCGCCGTCATGACCCCGTGTCGGCCGGACGGGACGCCCAATATCGAAGCCCTCGTTCACAAGGCACAGGAACTGATCGCTGCCGGCATGAACGGCGTGGTGTATTGCGGGTCGATGGGCGATTGGCCGCTGCTAACCGACGAACAACGCCAAGCCGGCGTGCAAGCGCTTGCGGAAGCCGGTGTGCCGGTGATTGTCGGAACCGGGGCTCAGAACCCGTCCATCGCGGTCGCACATGCCGCGCACGCTCAGCGAGTTGGAGCCGAAGGCCTCATGGTCATCCCGCGAGTCTTATCGCGTGGAACATCGCCGGCAGCTCAGCGAGCCCATTTTGCCGGTGTGCTGAGTGCGGCTCCGGATCTGCCTGCTGTGATCTACAACAGTCCGTACTATGGATTCGAAACGAAAGCGGACCTGTTCTTCGACCTGCGTCGCGAGTTTCCAAATCTGGTCGGCTTCAAGGAATTCGGCGGTGCGGACGCCTTGAGCTATGCGGCCGAGCATATCACGCATGCCGACGACGACGTGCTGTTGATGGTTGGTGTCGATACGCAAGTCTTTCACGGCTTCATCCACTGCGGAGCCGCAGGGGCGATCACGGGGATTGGAAACTGCTTGCCTGGCGAGGTACTGCGGTTGCTGTCTCTGTGCAAATTGGCGGTCGCCGGCGATGTCGAAGCCCGGCGACTTGCCAAAGAACTGGATGACGCGCTGATCGTGTTGTCCACATTCGACGAAGGCCCCGATCTGGTGCTGTACTACAAATATCTGCTGGTGTTGCTGGGCAGCCCCGAATACGAGCGGCACTTCAACGAATCCGACACGCTGACTCCCAGCCAAGCGAAGTTTGCCGAGTCGCAATTGCGGCTGTTTCAAGAGTGGTGGCAGAACTGGCCGGGGAAGTCGTATCGGCAATAGGCATCGTTCCGGAACCGAGGACTTATGCACGGACTCGACAACATCCTGCTGATGTCGGATAGCTACAAGGTCTCGCACTATCGGCAGTACCCACCGGGGACCGAGACTGTTTATTCGTACTTCGAATCACGAGGCGGCGTCTTTCCGGACATCGTGTTTTTCGGGCTGCAATACCTGCTGAAACGCTATTTGTGCGGGTCGGTGGTGGACTCGGCCCGCATCGACGAGGCCCAATCGTACTTCGCCAGCCACTTCACCGATCCGACGCTGTTCAACCGCAGCGGTTGGGACCACATCGCCCACACGCATGGTGGCCGCTTGCCCGTGAGCATCAAAGCCGTCCCGGAGGGTTCGGTCGTACCGTTCGGCAACGTGTTGATGACGATCGAAAACACGGCCCCCGACTGCTATTGGCTGACGAACTATCTTGAGACGCTGTTGGTCCAAGCGTGGTATCCCTGCACGGTCGCCACGCAGTCTCGCTTCATGAAACAAACGCTGCTGGAATTCCTGGCCGAAACCGGCGACCCGAGTCAGATCGATTTCAAGCTGCACGACTTCGGCTTCCGAGGCAGCACGTCCGTGGAGTCGTCGGGTCTGGGGTCGGCGTCGCATCTGGTCAACTTCCGAGGCACGGACTCACTGAGTGGGCTGGTTGTGGCTCGGCAATATTACGGCGAACACATGGCCGGTTTTTCGATCCCCGCCGCCGAACACAGCACCGTGACGTCGTGGGGTCGAGAGGGCGAAGTCGATGCCATGCGCAACATGCTGGTGCAATTCCCGGAAGGTCTCGTGGCGGTCGTCAGCGATTCGTACGACATCTTCCACGCCTGTTCGGAATTGTGGGGCCGAGAACTGAAGGACGAGGTGTTGGGTCGCAACGGCACACTGGTTGTCCGACCGGATTCGGGCGACCCGCCCACAACCGTCGTCAAGGTGCTCGATCTTCTGGGCGAGGCATTCGGAACGGAAACCAATCAAAAGGGCTATCGAGTCCTCGACCCACACGTTCGCGTGATTCAAGGCGACGGCATCGACCGTGAAATGCTGCGATCCATCTTGGACGCCATGAGGACTGCCGGCTGGTCCGGCGACAATGTGGCTTTCGGTTCGGGCGGCGGCTTGTTGCAACGCCTGGACCGCGACACCTGCAAGTTCGCCTTCAAGTGTGCGGAAATCACGGTAGACGGCGTTCCGCGCGACGTCTTCAAGCAGCCCGTAACCGACCTCGGCAAGCGATCGAAGGCTGGGCGGATGAAATTGGTTCGCTCGGGAGCATCGTTCGAGACAGTGCCCGCGAACGACTCACCGGGGGACTCAACTCGAGACGATCAATTGGTCGAGGTCTTTCGCGACGGCGAGTTGCTGGTGGATCAGTCCTTCGCGGATATTCGTGCCCGAGCCGGAACGTGTGCGATCAATTCGTGGTCGTCCTGAATTCGTGGCGCGTCTCGACTCGCACGGGTCAGGTCAGCAGAGTCGGCTGGAGGCCTTCGATATCGAAGTCGGCCGGGAAATACGGCCTCGCGAGCTTTTTGAATTCGACGTGCTTGAGTGTGGCCGGTGTTGGACCCGGCGTGTCGAGCACGAATGCGGCCTTGCAAATATCGCCGTAGGCGTGGCGGTAGTTCATTGGATTCTTCGCGACGATGAATTTGGCCTCGGTGGCAATCAAGCCGACGGATCGAAATTGCTCGTCCGACCAGTCGTACGTCGCACGGCTCATGATCAGCACGCGAAGCTGACCGATCGCCAAGACGGCGGACGGACCCATGTCTGCTTCGGACGCTTCCCATTGACCGCCGGTGTATGTGAATCGACCGTCGCTGAGCCGTTCGATCCGGCCGGTAAAGTCACGCGACCGCCCCCAGCGCGGGTCAAGCGTGTGGCCGAGCGTCACGGAGACGTCCGCGCCTTCGCCGGCCGCGTGACATTTCGCGGCCGCCTGTGGATCCACGACCGGCGCGTAGGATACGGCGTCGAGTTGTGCGTCGGCCAAAGCCGCGATGGTTGCGATGCTGTCTCCCGCCGCACCGCCTCCGCAGCAGTCAGCCGTTTCAACCAAGATCACGGGGCCGCCATCAACTTCCAGCCCCCGCTCGATCGCAGCTCGCGGCGTGTGAACAGCGGGCTCCAAATCGTGGCGGCGCTCCCAATACCGCATCGCGATTTCAGTCGCCAATTCCGACGCCAGATTGATGTTCCCATCAGTCACCACCAGTCCGCCGCTGCCCATTCCAGCCACATCCATATAGGGATGAATCAGAAACAGGCTCGTCGACAACACGCCGTCGCGCGACTCCAGCGACTTCGTGAACCGCATCAAGTCGGCAAACGGATCGTCGCCGTACGTCGACCCGTTAATGGCGCTCGTGATGACCGGCACCTTCGCGCAAGCCGTCGTTGGGCGACATTTCCCCGCCAGCATGTCGAGTAGCAACCGCGCACCGCGCACGCCGGTTTGGAATTGATCGCTGTGCGGGTAGGTTTCCCAGCCCAGGATGGCGTCCGCTTGGCGGACCATCTCCGCAGTGATGTTGGCGTGCAGATCGAGCGTGACCACGACGGGAACATCGAGCCCAACGCGTTCGCGCACGGCGCGGATCAGGTCACCTTCCGGGTCGTCCATGTCGTCAACCAACGCGGCACCGTGTAGCGGCAAGAGCACGCCATCGACGGGCGAAACCGCATCCAACCGTTCGAGCAACTCACCGCGAAGCTGCCGGTAGCAGTCATTCGTGATCGGTCCACCCGAACAGGCGGAGGCATACAGCAACGGCGTCGGCACGACCGACTGTTCGCGCAGCCCGCTGAGCATCCCGCCCACGACGCTGGTTTCCGATCGCAGAATCTCCGAGCCCCGCAGTAACTCAGTTTTCTCAAAAGCCGACATGTCGATCGGCAGACCACCCAGATGATTGCACTCGGTGAGAATGCCGCCAATCGCGACGCGAGATCTCGATCCCATCAGATGTTCTTTCGATTGGGCGTGCGGATGTTGGAGATGTTGGATAGGTGTCAATTGAATCGTTCAACCGGACGAATCGGCCGGATAAAGCTACGCCGCACCCACTCGGACTAGTTACGATCGATCAAAACGAGATCTGAGTTCACCGTTTGTAGCGCCGGGAATCCAACACGATGAGCCATGACAGAACCCAATCCTCGACGGAATCGCGGAGCGAAGAAACCCGACGATCGAATCGGCAGGGGCCACTACCATCTTGGGCGGCGGAACGAAATCCGGACATGTCTTCGGAGTTGTCTGGCCTGGATGTTTGGGTCGAGCGACATATCAATCCGTTGCCGACTGGGTTCTATCATTTGCTGGATGCTCGAGCCGGCGAATTCATCGCTGCGCAATTGCTTGGGCAAGAGACCGGGAGAAACTCGCTCGAAACAAGCGATTCCGGACCATGCGAACCGTGGGGCGAACGGTACGATCCCGTCAGTTTCGTGCAAGTTTGCATCAAGAATTCTTCAAAACAAACACAGCGCCTGATCGTTCGTGGCTATTTGGAGGATTTCTCCGACGAAGCCGTTGAAACGATCGAGATACCGTCCAAGAGGTGGGCCGTCGTTGAAGTGAAACCGACGTTGAAGAACGAATGCGTGGAGAGAATGGAGCAAACTCGGCAGGCCTCGATGCACATTCTGTTGCAACATATGGATGGCACGTTCGAGGGGCACAAGACCGTTCGAGTCACCTGT
>JAQBZS010000679.1 GCA_027622115.1 Planctomycetota bacterium
GTCGCCACCATGCTGCAATTCGCGTTTGTACTCCTGCAGCTTCCGACGAGCCCGCGAGAAGGCTGCCGCGATTGTCGACTGGAGTTTCATCGTCGAGTCCCCGTCGGCCGCTTGCCGGATGACCAATTCGCGACGCGGCACGGACAACTGAATGCCGACGTTGAATTCGTTGGCGGGGTGGTCCGGCGATTTCGTCGAATCCAGCGTCACGCGGCAGGCCGTCAGCCGCTCGAACAGCGAATGTAAGGCTTCAACATGATCCTGAATGAATGCTGCGACTTCATCATTCGGAGACACTCGACACCAGTTGATCTGAATTGGAATCGTCATTGGTGTTCCTCGGAGTGAGTTGAAATTGACGAGCGAATTGTCCTTGGTTGTTAGCGGCCAATCCAGCTGAATTTCCTTCCAGCGGTTGACTCAAGGCCGTGTCATTCACCAATGGTCCGCAAGGTCCACCACAGAACGACTGACATGATGATTGCGGTGTAGATGAAGAGCGAGCAGAGAATGATGGTAATGTGTCGTCCGGCATCACCGTCCTCTTGCCGGAAACTCTCGACCTCAAGTGGCTCGAACAACTCATCAATTGGCGGATCGGGAGGAATCGGCTTGGCCGTCCACGCATGGGACGAGATTGACGAGCGGCTGGTTTCTCTCAGAGTTGCCGGTTGGCTTGGCCCTTCGAGTGTTGTGGACATCGTTCAACTCCTATTCGATGAGAATTCGATACGACAACGCACCGATCGCTTCGCCCTTGGCGGCTTGTCGGTAGTTCTCATGGCACAAGATGCACTTCTTCAACACCACCGGAACCGGCGTAGCAGCTCGGAGATATCTCTTGCCCTCCGCGGTCTCGACGTCGTCGAAATAGTCCTTGCCGGACTTCAGCGCCGCGACGGCTTTTCGCTCGAACGGATCGTCGGCAACGTTTTTGGCGTTGTAGGGTGTGCCGGTGACATCCAGCAGTTGAACTTCGTGCCAACCCTTCTTGTGCATCTCGGCAAACAGGGCCTTCGCGGCCGCACCCGCCGAAAGATCGGTGTCTTCGTTGATGTAGTGTTTTGTGATCAGCACCACGGCGGTCTTGTAGAGGTCGTCGAGCATGCGGACCGCTTTCCGAGTCCGTTGCAGTGCGGGATCGGCGGCGGATTTTGGTTCGTTCGCGCTCGAATTCGAGACCCCGCAAAACGACCAAGCGACCACGCCAATCAAGGCCGCACCGGCAACGGGAATCAACACATGCACGCGTCTCATGCTCTGCCTCCACTGAGATGTTTGGTATCCGAGAAGTGAAGCGCGAACGAGCAAGCACCGTGCCAAAGAGCGGTGAGTTCACGCTCAAGCAAATCTCTCGGTTGGCATGAGCCCGGCTACGAACAGGCGTGACTCGAACCAGACATTCTCGCAGCAGAAACGTGCGGGATGTGGCGCGCGGGCGCGCCGTCTGCCGCGCGGAGGCCGCACGAGACTATTCGTGCCGCACAAATTCCGTGGCGGCATTCCACAGCAACATGCCGCCGATGAGAAGCAACGTGAACTGCACGTAGCGAACGAATCGATCTCGGTCGATGCGTCGCACAATCCAGCGTCCCGTGACAATCGCTCCGGCCATGATTGGAACGTTGATCGCGAACAGGATCATGACATCGTGACTCATGTTGCCCTTCGCTAGGTGCAACAGGCAAGCAGCGGTTCCTCCCACGAGGAAATAGCCCTGCAACGTGGGGCGAAATTCGTCGGGTGCCCATTGACGCAGCGTGCCAAACACGACCAGCGGCGGGCCGGGACAGTTGTAGGCTCCACCCAATACGCCGGCCATGAACCCAAACGCCGGCGACATGCGATTCGTCTTGAGCGAAAACGCCTCGGGCTTCCAGAGGCACCAGGCGGAAAACGTGACGACCATCATGCCCAACACGGACTTCACGACGCGCGCATCAACTCCATCCAGAAACCAGACGCCGATCGGTGTGCCGACGAGTCCCGCCGCGATCAGTCCCACGGCGGCGCGTAATTGAAGCTTGGTTCGTTCCACCAGCAGAAGCACGCAAGCCGCGAGCGTTCCGATGAGTGCCACCAACGGGACTGCGACGGTCAGCGGCATCAAGACGGCCAGTAATGGCATCGCAATCAAGCCGTCCGCGAATCCCAGCGTCGTTCTCGAAAGATACGCCGCAAAGATGACGACACTCGCCAGCACAATCTCGTAGTATTCCATCAGTGATTCGAGCGAAACCAAGGTGTTGCGAAAGCGGGAACTTGGCTCGATCGATCGTGTGTTGAGCCGCGAAGACTATGTCTGTGCGGGGTCGGAAATGCCAATGGGCTCGACCCTGTACTCAAACGCGCGTGCCTACGGCGTGCGGTTAAACGACACAAACATGAACTAAGCGCGATTTACCTACGATTCGGGTTCAGTCTGACCAATCCTGGTCGGACGTCGAGGTCAAGTGCGGCAATCCGTCCGGCGTCGAGGTGCTCCCAGGCCATCGCCGCCATCGCGGCATTGTCGGTGCAAAGCTGCATGGGAGCGATCACGAGCCGGGAACCGCGGCGGTCCGACATCTCCTGCAATCGTGCTCGTAACCGCGCGTTCGCGGCGACGCCTCCACCCACGCACAGGCTATCGCGCCCGAATCGTTCCAGAGCTTGCTCGCACTTGCCGACGAGCACATCCACCACCGCCTCTTGGAACCCAGCGGCAATGTCGTGTCGGCGTTGTTCGGTCATTTTGGGGACCGGCTTGCGACTGCCGGGGTTGCCCTGCACGGCGTACAGCACGGCCGTCTTCAATCCACTAAAGCTGAACGCCAACCGCTCGTCCCGCAGAAACGTGCGTGGGAACTTGATCGCGGCTGCATCGCCGGACTCGGCGCATTCTTGGACGAATGGACCTCCCGGATACGGCAAACCCAAGATTTGAGCCACCTTGTCGAACGCTTCGCCAGCAGCGTCATCGATCGTCGAACCGACCAATTCCAGCTCCGTCGTAGACGCACAGTTGTAGAGGTTCGAATGCCCGCCGCTGACCACGAGTCCCACGGCGGGAAACACGGACGCACCGCCCACCATGCGACAGGCGTAGATATGGGCCTCGATGTGATTCACCGCGATCAACGGCAATTCCAGCGTCCAGGCCAACGTCTTGGCGGCCGTCAGCCCGATCAGCAGCGACCCCACCAAGCCGGGTTCGGTCATCACGGCAACGGCGGCCAGGTCGGCGAGCGTGGCGTTGGCTTCGCGGAGCGCTTCGTCGATCACCGGCAGGATGTTTTCGACGTGTGCTCGCGACGCGATTTCCGGGACGACTCCGCCATACCGCTCATGCAATGCGACCTGCGACGCGACGATGCTGGATCGGACGTTGAGGTTTCGGTCGATTACTGCGGCGGCGGTTTCGTCGCACGAGGATTCGATCGCCAAAAGCAGAGACATCGCTTCGTCGCTCATCGAGTGTCACTGCTCCGGTTTCTTGGAGATTCGCGAAGGCATCGCGGCATCGGTCGATTTTCGCCACGCGATCAACTTGGCACGCATCGCCGCCGCTTGATCGGGCAATTTCGCGGCCAAGTTCTTCGCTTCACCGATGTCGTCTTGCAGATTGTAGAGTTCCACCGAGTCGTCGTCGAAACGTTCGATGAGCTTGTAATCGCCTTGCCGGATCGCGCTGCCCAATCGATTGCCTTGGTGAAACGCATAGTTCGGATAGTGAAAATAGATCGCCTGCCGTTTGAGGCTCGCGGTTTGCTTGAGCAGCGGCACCAGGCTCTCGCCTTCAATCGGCGAATCCACTTCGGGTTTCAGCTTCGCCGCTTCCAGAAACGTCGGAAAGAAGTCCATGCTGATGACGGGTTCGCGGCACAGCGTGTTCGGCGGCACGACACCCGGCCACCTCACGATCAACGGGACTCGAATGCCGCCTTCGTAGAGGTAACCCTTGGCCGCTCGCAACGGATGCATGTCGGCGACACCACCGAACGCTCCGTTGTCCGACGTGAAAACTACCAGCGTATTCTGCGAGAGTTTCAGTTCGTCCAATGACGCCAAGATCCGGCCGATCGACGCATCCATCGATTCGATCATCGCCGCATAGCGCGGGTCCAAACGGTCGAGATCTTTGCGTTGCTTGTATTTCTCGACGAGCGCGGCCGGGGCTTCCATCGGCCAGTGAACCGTGTAATTCCACAAGAACACAAGAAACGGGTCTTGTCGCTTGGCCTTAATGAATTGGATGACTTCGTCGGCAAAGCGATCGGGCATGTATTCGCCTTTTCGTCGCGGCGGCAAATTGTGCAGGTTGTACGGGTCGAAGAATGAATACGGTCCGCCCATCGCGCAGCCGCCGAGATTCAGGTCGAAGCCCTGTTGCTCGGGGTAGTACCGCAGATCGCCCATTCCCTGTTTCTTGGCGTTCCCGGCCAGATGCCACTTGCCGAAGAACCCGGTGGCATAGCCGGCCTGTTTGAGTCGTTCCGCAATCGTGACGTGTTCTTGCGGCAAGTGATTGAGCATCGTTGCCGGAGCCAGCACGGCATTCTTCGGCGTGAAGCGTTTCTGATCGGGAATGTGGTTGGTGATTCGCAAGCGCGCGGGCGACAGGCCGGTCAGCACGGCGGCGCGAGTTGGCGAGCACACCGGCGCGGCCGAATACGCATCCGTGAACCGCATGCCCTGCTTGGCCAATCGGTCGATGCGGGGAGTCTGCAATCGAGGATTCCCTTGGCAGCTGAGGTCCATCCAACCGAGGTCGTCGATCATGATGAACACGATGTTGGGGCGAGCGGACTCGGCGGCCAAGGAG